>JAFDEE010000048.1 GCA_019310525.1 Deltaproteobacteria bacterium
GGAAGCAAACCATGTCTGAAAGTCGATATCTTCTCGAAGTCGAGGGATTGAAGACCCAATTTTTTACTTTTGAAGGGATAGTAAAAGCGGTCGATGATGTTTCTTTTTACCTCAACAATGGAGAGGTTTTAGGACTTGTGGGGGAATCGGGATGCGGTAAGAGCGTGACTGCCCAGTCCATTCTCAAACTCATTCCTGACCCGCCTGGAAAGATCGTCCACGGAAAGATCCTCTTTGATGGAAGGGACATAGTGGGGCTTGGTATGGAGCAGATGCGGGAGATTCGTGGGAACAGGATATCCATGATTTTCCAGGAGCCCATGACATCCCTGAATCCTGTTTACACGATAGGGGATCAGATTTCTGAGATGTTCATACACCATAAGGGGTTGTCCAGGCGTGAGAGCTGGGAACGATCCATTGATATGCTTCGTAAGGTCCAGATTCCGGCGCCTGAGAGGAGGGTTCATGAATATCCCCATCAGCTTTCAGGGGGGATGCGACAGCGTGTCATGGTCGCCATGGCCCTGGCCTGTGATCCGGAGATCCTTATTGCGGATGAACCTACCACTGCCTTGGATGTGACCATCCAGGCCCAGATTCTGGATCTGATGATCCATCTTAAAGAAAGTTCGGGGACCTCCATCATAATGATTACCCATGATTTGGGGGTTATAGCGGAGATTGCCGAACGGGTGGCGGTGATGTATGCGGGAAAGATTGTTGAGGAGGGTTCCACCCTTGCCATCTTTGACGAACCCAAGCATCCCTATACCCGGGGGCTGCTTAAATCCATTCCAAAGCTGGGTGAGCGCTCGGTGCGGGGCAGGGTTAGGCTGAAAGAGATACCCGGGGTAGTACCGAGTCTTCTTGATCTGCCGTCGGGGTGCACGTTTTATCCCCGGTGTCCGGAGGCATTTGACACCTGCAAGGAGCAATTTCCGGGGCTTGTGGACCTGGGAGAAAACCACAGGGTACGGTGTTTTCTTTACGGAAATGCATGAGAACGGTTGAACGGGAGAAGGGTTGGTGGAAACCCTCTTAAAAGTAGAAGATCTCAAGGTTCATTTTCCCATAAAGAAGGGGATCTTTTCCAGGACCAGTGGTTATGTTTACGCGGTTGACGGTGTTTCGTTTTCTTTGGGGAAAGGGGAGACCATTGGTCTGGTGGGTGAGAGCGGGTGTGGGAAGACCACGACGGGTTTGGCCATTCTGAGGCTTATTGAGGCGACCTCGGGCAAGGTTTTTTTCAAGGGGCAGGATGTTTTTTCTTTTACCAAGTCCCAGATGAGGTTCCTTAAGGGGGAGATCCAGTTTATTTTTCAGGATCCGTACTCATCCCTTAATCCCAGGATGACCGTGAATCAGATTCTGGGGGATCCCATGGAGATCCATGGAGTCTACCGTGGGGGGGAAAAGAATGAGCGTATTGCTTATTTATTGGAAAAGGTGGGGTTGACCCCGGAACAGGGGCGTCGGTACCCGCACGAATTCAGTGGAGGGCAGCGGCAGCGGATAGGTATTGCGAGGGCCCTGGCCCTCAACCCCCGGATAATCATTGGGGATGAGCCCGTATCGGCCCTGGATGTATCCATTCAGGCGCAGATCATCAATCTTCTTATTGATCTCCAGGAGGAGTTCAACCACTCCTATATCATTATTGCCCATGACCTGGCCGTCGTGGAACATATCTGCGACCGCATTGTGGTCATGTATCTGGGGAAAATTGTTGAGAGCGCCCCTTACGGGGAGCTTTACACGGATCCCAAGCATCCCTATACCCAGGCGTTACTCTCGGCGGTCCCGGTTACTCATCCCAAGCAGTCCAAGAACAGGATCATCCTTGAAGGGGATGTTCCTAATCCCATCAATCCGCCAACCGGATGCTCATTCCATCCCCGGTGCCCCCGAAGGTTCGAGGGGTGTGACCGGTATGAACCTGAACTGAAAACCATTCAAGACCGGCACCAAGTGGCCTGCCACTTGTTTTGAAAACTTTAACCGGGTGAAGTCACCACAGATGAAAGGAGGTGAAAGAAAGCGGCTTCCATCCCTCGGATACAGGTGCCTTAATAGATCAGGCAGCTTTGCCACATTTAAAACACAATCGCTTAACACCGGGAGAGGAGGAACGGAATATGAAAAGACTTATTTATCCGGCATTGGTGACGGCCCTTGTGCTAGTCTTAACCTGCTTCACAGGTCAAGCCTTTGCATCCTCGTCCATCATCGCAGCCCAAGACGTCCCCCCGAGGATGATGAATCCCCATGGAGATGACTCGGATGCGGGCCTTCAATACATGGCCAATTTTTTTGATGGATTACTTCAAAGAAAAGGCGCGGAAGGGAAGCTTGAACCGGCTCTTGCCGTGAAATGGGAACGCCTGGACATGTTGACCTGGAAGTTTTGGCTGAGAAAGGGTGTCAGGTTCCATAACGGCAACCCCTTTACCGCCGCTGACGTAAAATTCACCTTCGAACGGCTCGGCAATCCGGATGTTTCGGAATTCCTCAACACCGGCAAGTCAATCAAGTCAATAGATATCATAGATGACTACACGGTAGTAATCAAAACCAAACAGCCCATCCCCTGGTTTGTAAATAATCTTCACCAGATCTTCATCATGGACAAGGAGTCCACTGAGACCAGAGACCCCGGTGATGTAAATATCAGGCCCATCGGGACCGGCGCTTACAAACTGAAGGAATGGGTCAAAGGATCCTACGTGCGGATGGAGGCCAATGAGGATTACTGGGAGGGCGCACCGCCCATCAAAAAGGTGGAAGTCCGTCCCATAAAGGAATCATCCACCCGTTTCGCCGCTCTAGTCTCGGGGCAGGTGGACATAGTTACGGGCATACCGGTCGAGCTTTTTCACAAAGTCAAGGAGAACCCCAAACTTAACATTGTCAGTCGTCCGGCCAGGCGTTCGATTTTTCTGGCACTCGGGAATAAGCCCGGATCCCCCATGGCTGATATCCGCGTACGCAAGGCCATGTACATGGCTATCAATGAAGACGAGATCATACGGAAAATCATGAGGGGTCATGCAACTCCAGCGGCACAGGTGCCGGATCCACCTACCATCGGGTACAATCCCTCTATAAAGAGACTTCCCTATGATCCCGGAAAGGCCAAACAACTCCTGAAAGAAGCGGGGTTTCCCAACGGATTTGAAGTCACGCTTACAGGCCCCAATGATCGCTATGTACAGGATGCCAAGATTGCCGAGGCCGTCGCCCGTTATCTGGCCAAGGTGGGAATCAAGGTGAGACTGGACATCAAACCCAAATCCATTTTCTTCCCACAGGTGGCCAAGGGTGAACTGGAGTTCTACCTGATCGGGTGGTTTGACGGATCCTTTGATATGGGAAGGACCTATTCGAAGATTGCCCATACCAGGGACGAGGCCAAGGGATATGGTGGCCTGAACGGAGCGGCTTACAGCGATCCGGATATCGACAGGCTGCTGGAATCCACCTTTGATATGGTGGATCCGGCGAAACGGGCCAAGGCCCTGCAAAAGCTCAACAAGATGGCGATGGTCGATAAGATCGTATGGATTCCGTTGCATTACCAGGTAGATCTTTACGCCATCCAGAAAGGAAAGGGGATCAAGTTCCACCCCCGGCCTGACCGCTGGATGGTTTACAAAGAAATCAGTAAATAGACCTGTGGTATGATCACCGGAGCCGTGTGAGGCACGGCTCCGGTGATATGCACTGGGACCCGGGACGAATTAAGCGCAACGCCCAAATCATGTTGCTCCCGGGACCTTGCCTTAAATCCATCTGACACAGGCCTGGCCGCAATAATACTGCAGTTGCGGGCGTCAATAAGAATAACGGATTGTGTTGCTCATCATGTGGATGGGCAGCAACTGATGTTTTCTACAAATTGTGAACAGTGACAGTTGATATGGCTGACTTATGGGCACTTATATTGCGAGAAGGTTGATTCAGGGCATAGTGGTTATCCTGGTCGCCTCAATGTTCTGCTTTCTCATCTTTCAGTACATGGGGGACCCGGTCATCACCATGGCAGGAAAATATGCCACCTTTGAAGAACGGGAGGAGGTTCGCCGTTCCCTGGGCCTGGACAGACCCATTTATGTCCAGTACGGGCGGTTTTTATGGAATGCCCTTCACGGTAACTTCGGCAAATCATATGTCAGCCGTGTTTCAGCACTCGGGCTCATCATGGAACGATTCCCCGCCACCTTTGAACTCGTAATTGTCGCCGTCTGCATGGCTTTTTGTTTGGGGGTGGGGGGCGGTGTTATTGTAGCCCTGAAACCATATGCCGTCAGGAATCGATTGATTATGGCCTGTTCCCTGGGTGGAATCTCCATTCCTACGTTTCTAATAGGTATCTTGCTGATTATGATCTTTTCCGCCTATTTGGGAATCCTTCCGGCATTTGGCCGTGGGGAGACTGTTCAGGTGGGTTTTTGGCGGACCGGTTTTTTGACCCTGGAAGGGATTAAACATCTCATCATGCCGGCGGTTACCCTTGCCTTGTATCAATTGGCAGTCCTGTTGAGGTTGACCAGGGCGGGAATGAGGGAAGTCATGACGGAAGAATACATCAAAACAGCCTGGGCCAAGGGTCTTCCTCCCGGAAAGGTTATCTTCAAGCATGCCCTCAGGAACGTGTTGATTCCGGTCGTTACCATTACAGGGCTTCAATTCGGTGAATTGATCGCTTTCTCTATCGTGACGGAGACGATCTTTCAGTGGCCGGGGATGGGCAATCTTTTGTTGACCTCGATCTATGAAAATGATCAGCCGGTCATTGTCACATATATAATGATGGCCGCCTTGATCATCATAACAGCGAACATAATTGTGGACATACTTTATGCGGTCATAAATCCAAAGATCCGCTACGGGTAAAATGAAAATTAAGTCCAAATTGCTTTACGATTTTTTACATGATCCCTCAGCCATCGTGGGTAGCTTTATCCTGGTGGTTTTTATCCTGGCGGCCCTGACGGCACCATGGATCACACCTCAAAACCCCTATGACCTGGAGAAGGTAAGCCTGGAGCATTTTCTTACACCGCCGATCTGGATGAAAGACGGTGTTTCCCCTTACATCCTCGGAACGGACGACCAGGGCCGATGTATATTCAGTACGATAGTGTACGGTTGCAGAACGTCCCTCATGGTGGGGTTTTCCGTAGTGCTGATTGCCGGGAGTTTCGGGGTGCTCATGGGGTTGCTGGCCGGGTATTACGGCGGAAAACTGGATGCCATAACCATGCGGCTGGCTGATACCTTTTATTCGTTTTCAACAACCTTGCTGGCCTTCCTCTTCCTGGGAATTTTCGGGAAAGGCAGTGTCTTCATAGTAATAATCGCCATCTGCATTGCAGACTGGGTTAAATACGGCCGGACCATGCGCGGTAGTGTCCTGGAGGTCAAACAGGAGGCCTATATCATGGCGGCCAAGGCAACCGGTGCGGGAGACTTACGGCTCCTGCTGAAGCATATTCTGCCCAATGCCATCCCACCGATTTTTGTCATCGTGGCCGTGGATCTGGCTGTTGTGATTATGCTGGAGGCGACCCTCAGTTTTTTAGGCGTAGGGGTCCCCTTGACCGAGCCCTCGTTGGGCATGATGGTTGCGATAGGCAAGAACTACATATACGCCGGAATGTGGTGGATGATTGTATTCCCCGGTGCCGCACTTGTCCTCTTGGTGATAGGTATCAACCTCTTCGCCGACTGGTTGCGGGAGGAACTTAACCCAAAAATAGAAAGGTAGGAGATTCGGTCTTCCGGGCTTTCAAAGGGAAATTGCAGGCATTCAAGTAACGGTCCCGGTGCCGAAGGTGTATGGAGGTCTCAGGAAAGGTCTCCCCAGAACCGCTCAGGCGGGTAAGGTCGGGTGTATCCCATCCAGCGGTCGATGCGGACGAAGAGGGGGTTCAAGGCAGGCCATTTTCGGATAAGCAGGCGGGTGATATCGTGGATCACGCCGGGTCGCTTGTTGAACGGGCAAACCCGGATGCATTGGGTGCAGTCGATCCTGCTGGTTCCCCAAAAGGAAAAACACCGCTCGGCATTGATGTACCATTTCCGGATTCCGGAGTGGCTGGAGATGTTGGGACCCTCCGTGGTCATCTCCCCGCTTGAGATGGCCTGTGAAGGACAGTGTGCGGCGCAGACCTTGCACGTCCTGCAGAACTCCACGACCCCGAAAGGACGGTAGGAATCCGACTGTAGGGGCATATCCGTGAATACTTTGCAGATGCGCACCCGGGGCCCGAAACGCTCGGTCACCAGCAGTCCCATTCGGCTCCACTCGCCCAGCCCAGCGGCCATGGCGAGGGGGATGCTCAAGGCCGTATCGTTTCCACAGGGCACGGCCCGGTATCCCAGGCCCCGGATGAAGGCCGCAAGCAGGTTGGCCAGGAAAGCCATCTTGGAATAAGCGAGGCCCGTGGCGGCCCCCTGGAGCACCATACTGGAGGAACGCATGGTCTCGTAGTCCATCTCCACGGCCATGACCACCGCGGTGGTGCACCCCTCTGGAAGCTCGATGGGATAGTGTTCGTGCGTGATGAGATTGAATTCATGGGAGTAGACCCAGTTGGGGTGCACCCGGCAGATGCCCACCAAGTCGGCGCCGAGGTGGAGGGCCGCCCGCTTCACAAGTCGGGCCATCTTCTCAGGTGAACCTGTGACGCGCCCGCCGGCCTCCAGAAAACGTTCGGCCTTGGGATGCAGGCCCTCCCAGGCATAAAGGCCGCTGTTGCTGCGGGAATTCCCCATGCCGAAGGCCCACTCCGTGTTCCAGGAGGCGTTGCGGACGGCAAAGTCCTCCCGGTTCCATCCAAGCCTGTCCTGAAAGACGACTTCCTGGTAGAAGCGCTTCCTCAGGGTTTCGAAGGCCGGATCCCAGGCGGCCCGCTTGAACATCTCGTTTTTCTGGTCGAATCTTTCCCCGGGGATCGGAAAACCCCAGTCTTCCGCCGAAGAGGATGAATTTTGACTCGTCATGTCTCGGTCTTATAAGAGATGAGAGGGAAAATGCCGTGGAAATTCCAGGCAGGTTTGACGGAAACGAAAAGGCCGCGCCCCCTGGCAGTTTCGCTGGAAAGAGCGATCCCGACGAACTACCATACCAGAGTCAGAGGGTATGTCAATATCTTTAAGATCCCCGACACGTTTGTCTGAAATGGAATTTATCGTTTCAAGCAGGAGTTCGGGATGTTCTCCTCGCTAGCGTTCCCGCCATAATTCCGGCGGGCAAGCCGCACCAGAGGCGGACAGGCGCTCCGCCGTCCATGGTTTCGTTTGCTGCGGGTTTCGGCCCTTCATCCACCAATTGGCGCTCCGGAATTTTGAAACAACCATCCCCAATGAGTGCCATCGAAGATTTATATATGAAAATTTGATTTCATATGTAAATTATTTTTATTGGATTCATAGCGCTATTTTGTTAGACTGGTGCCCGTCCATTGACAAAAGCCGGGCGTGAGCGAGTTCTCCTCGTCCTGGGACGCCCTCCTCGCCGTTTTTTTCCGTGCCCCTCCCAGTATTTCCGAACCACTCCGGGGGGGGTGCCTTTGTTGCTATTTTCGCTTTTGAATGAGGAATCTACCGATGAGCAAACTTTATGGTTATGCCGGAATTCGCCTGCGGGTCGATCTGAGTGACGGAAAGATCCGCAAGGAGGAGATCTCCGCTTCCTACGCCCGGAAATGGATGGGTGGAAGGGGATTCAACATGGAGGTCCTCGCCCGCGAGGTTCCGGTGGATGCCGATCCCCGGGGACCGGAGAACCTCCTCGTGTTCGGAGTAGGTCCCATAACGGGGACAGGCTTTCCCGGTTCCAGGATCAATGTATCCGGGAAGTCCCCCCACACGGGATTCCTTGGGGACTCGAACGCCGGGGGACACTTCGGGGCGGAGATGAAGTTCGCGGGGTACGACCAGATCGTGATCGAGGGCAAGGCCGAGCGGCCGGTCTGGTTGAGGATCGTGGACGGCGGGGTAGAGATCCGGGATGCTTCCCACCTGTGGCATCTGGACACTTGGGAGACCCAGGCGGCCATCCAAAGGGAATGTCGCGATCACATGGTTCAGGTCGCCTGCTGCGGCACGGGGGCGGTGAACGGTGTCTCCTTCGGGTGCGTCATGACCAACAACGCGAGGGCCATGGCACGTACGGGGATGGGAACGCTTATGGCTTCAAAGAATCTCAAGGCCGTCGCCCTGACGGGGACAGGTGGAGTGCAGGTTTCGGACCCGGAGAAATTCCAATCCCTGGTCCATTACGTATTCAGGGCCCTCTACCACCACCCCAATTTCCAGGAAAGGGGTGTTACCGGTACGACCAACTTGATTCGGCTCTGCAACGATGCGGGAATTTTGCCGACCCGCCACTTCCAGACCGGGATTTTCGAGCACTGGCTGGAGGTGTCCGGAGAAACGGTGGCTGCAAAGTACAATGTGAAGCGGAAGGCCTGTTTCGGTTGCATCAATCCCTGCAGCCGCTTTTACCTGGTGCCGGAAGGTTTTGACGGCCGGGAATTGAAAGGGGAAGGTCCGGAATACGAGACCCTCGCCGGATTTACCGCCAGAGTAGGCAATCCGGACCTCAAGGTAGCCCTCAAATGCGCAGAACTTGTCAATCGGGCCGGGATCGACTCCATTACCGCCTCGGAGGTGATTTCCTGGGCCCAGGAGATGTACCAGCTCGGTTTTATCAGGCCTGCGGACTGTGACGGCCTGGATCTCTCCTGGGGGAATTCCCGGGCCGTCTATGAATTGCTGCTCAAGATCATCCGGAACGAGGGATTCGGCGCCGTACTTTCCCAAGGCGTGGTTCATGCCGCGGAAACCCTGGGTTTCGGAAGGGAACTCTGTATGGAGGCAAAAAACCTTGAGATATTCCAGGCGGATGTGAGGGGACTTAAGGCCTATGGTCTCGGGAATGCCGTGGCATCGAGGGGGGCGGATCATCAGAGGGCCGATCCCTTCTTCGAACTCTCGGGGAGGGTGGAGGAGGCCCGGGAAAGATTCGGCTCGGAGAACTGCGCGCTGATGCTCCCGTGGGAAGGAAAGGGGAAAATGGTGCCCTGGTTCGAGGAGATGTGCGCCCTGGCGGATTCCCTCAGTTTTTGCAAGATCATCGGGGTCTCCATGGAGGTGATCCGAGAGGCCGTGGCACGGGATTTGTTCAGGTTCTCAACCGGGTTCGACGTGGATATCGAGGAAGTCCTCCGGATCGGGGAGAGGATCAACAACCTGGAACGCACGATCCTGGTGCGCTATGGCCTTTCCAGGAAGGACGACATCCTTCCCGGGAGGTTCACCGACGAACCCCTGCCCGAGGATTCAAATCTGGCGGCCAGCGGGGTTTTTGAGAACCGGGAACTCCTCTCGGAGTATTACTCCTTTAGGGGCTGGGACCCGGATACGGGGTGGCCCACCGAGAAGAAGCTTCAGGAATTGGGCCTGGATTTCATGGTTCAGGACCTGAAGAAGCGAGGAATTCGGCTCAAATCCGACTACCCGACGTTCGATGGGGACCTCCACGGGACCACATCCCTGAGGTGGTCGTCCCTTTCGGTGGAGCTCGGTCCCGGATCGGAATACATGAATCGCTTCCCGGTCAAGAAAAAAGAAGAGGGGAGAGATGAAGCCATGGACAGGGTTGAAAAAATCCCGAAGCGGCTCGTTATCGACCCCGCTCTTTGTACGGGATGCCGGGCATGCGAGATGGCCTGTTCCTATGTCCACGAGAAGGTCTATTCTCCGTCCCTGTCCCGGATCCGGGTAGTGAAACTGGAGGAGGCCGGGGTGGACAGGCCCATCATATGTCTGCGGTGCGCAAAGGCCCCCTGCAAGACCGCGTGCCCGGAGGAGGCGATCCTGCAGGATCCCCTCACCCGTGTCGTGAGGGTGATGGAAGAGCGGTGCGTGGGCTGCGGCTTGTGCACGGAGGCCTGCGTCAATGGCGTCCTTCAACTCCATCCCCGGGAGGGTTATCCCCTGATGTGCGACCTTTGCGGGGGAGACCCGGATTGCGTGAAGAAATGCCCAACAGGGGCGCTGACTTTCGTGGAAGGGACCAATCACGCCGCGAAGAAAACACGGGAGGAGATCGGGCGGATGACGGAAAAACAATTGCGGCGTAAGTGGAGCCGGGAAGGAACCCGTCCGGTCGATACCCCCATGCGCCCCCCCGATCCGGAGACCGGAGAGCCCATTGAGCCCCCTGAGATCTACGGGAGCGATCCGCCACCCCCCTTCGGCAGGAAGGAGAGGAGGGAGAAAACCCTCTCAGACTAAACCCACACCTCAGGGGGAAAAGGAGACTCTTCTTGTTCTGGCAGCAGTTCACCAACTGGATCAACCTGGGAGCCATGTATGCCCTGCTGGCTATCGGGTATACCATGGTGTACGGGATCATCAAGTTGATCAATTTCGCCCACGGCGAAATATTCATGTGCGGCGCCTTTTTCTCCTGGTGGATGATGTCCTCCCTTTCCCTGCCCTTTCCGGTGGCCGCCCTGGCAGGTATCGTCCTGGCCTCTTTTCTCGGCATCGGTATTGAGCGGGTGGCATATCGCCCCTTGAGGCAGGCTCCGCGGTTCGCGGTGGTCATCAGTGTCCTCGGGATGTCTATTTTTCTTCAGAATATGGCGAGGATCATCTGGGGTGCCGAGTTCCAGGTCTATGACGTGGATTTCGGACTCCCCCCCCTCGTTGTTGGCGGGGTGATAATCCCTTTCAAGAAGATCTTCATCCTGGCCACATCCTTCACCCTCATGGTGGCCCTGGGGCTTTTCGTCAAGAAGACCTCCCTGGGAAAGGCCATGCGGGCTACCGCCGCCGACCGGGAAGCGGCGGAGATGATGGGGATCAATTCCAATGGGGTGATCGTACTCAACTTCGCCATCGGGTCGGCTCTGGGGGCGGTGGCGGGGATTCTTTTCGCCGTCAATTACAACAGCATCGATCCCTACATGGGTTTCAACGCCGGGATGAAGGCCTTTGCCGCGGCCGTCATGGGAGGGATCGGGAACATTTACGGGGCCATGTTCGGGGGGATCCTCCTCGGGATTTTCGAGGGTGTGGGCGCGGCCTACGTATCCTCTATGTATCGGGACGCCTTCGCTTTCGGTGTGTTGATCCTGACCCTGGTCCTCAGGCCCCAGGGCCTGCTGGGGGAGGGAGGCAGAAATGAATGACACAAGGCTCGATGATCTGTCCGGTGGATCCCAGGCCACGGGCAAGGAAAAGGCGAGAGAGGAAAGCCCCATGGTTCGGCTTGCCGGGGCCTTCGGGTTGTCCCGCTGGTATATCAAGGTGTCGATCATTGCCGCCTGCCTCCTGGTTCCCCAGGTGATCCACAGCCATTACGTCCTTCGGGTGATCATCTATATCGGCCTCTATATCGTCTTGGCCCTGGGATTGAACGTGGTCATGGGGTTCACGGGGCTCCTCAACATCGGCCACGCCGCTTTTTACGCCACCGGGGCTTACACAACGGCCATCCTCACGACCTATCACGGCTTCTCATTTTGGCTGACTGTGCCCATCGGGATGGTGGTTGGAATCATCTTCGGGGCGGCGATCGGTTTCCCTACCCTTCGCCTGAGGGATGACTACTTGGCCATGGTGACCCTGGGATTTGGACAAATCGTATATATCGTTGCCAATAACTGGATGGGACTTACCCGGGGGCCCAGAGGAATCCCGGGCATCCCGCCTCCGGTTATCGGGTTCGGCCGGTGGCACCACGTGATCGACGGTTACCGGGACTATTATTATTTGATCCTCTTTTTCGTGTTTTTGACCATCTATTCGTGTATCCGGGTGAGGGATTCCCGGGTGGGACTGGCCTGGATGGCCATCCGGGAGGATGAGGACGTGGCGGCCGTCATGGGTATCCATCTCGGTTATTACAAGACCCTGGCCTTCGCTTTTTCAGCCGCCCTTGGGGCCTTTGCGGGCAGCTTTTTCTCGGTTTTCCAGACCTTTGTCAGTCCCAACAGCTTCACGATTCTCGAATCGGTCATCATTATCACGATCCCCATCCTCGGGGGCCTGGGGAGCATCCCCGGCACGGTGCTCGGCGCCATCATCATGATCGGGGCGCCGGAGATCTTCCGGGCCGCCAGCGAGTACCGGATGGTGGCCGTCGGGGCGTTCATGGTTTTGATGATGGTTTTCCGCCCCGAAGGCATTTTCGGCAAGAAGCTTTATCAGCAGACTTACAAGGCGTAAAGGAATGGGCATTCTTACCGTACACTCCCTGACCAAGCGATTCGGCGGATTGACCGCCTTAAACCGGTTTGACCTCGAGGTGGAAGAAGGGGAGATCGTGGGGATCATCGGGCCCAACGGTTCCGGTAAAAGTACGTTTTTCAATGTGCTTACAGGCATGTTTCCGGCCGATGGAGGAGAGGCCTATCTTCGGGGGATCGGGGAGAACATCCTGGAGAAGAAGACCCATCAGATCATCTCTTTTGGAATCGCCAGGACATTCCAGAATCAACGGCCGTTCAACAACCTCACGGTACTGGAAAACCTGATGGTTGGGGGGCATTGCCGGACGCGGGGAGGGATCTTGTCGGCCTTGCTCCTCCTTCCCGGGGCCCGGCAGGAGCGGAAAAACCTGATCGATCGCGCCCAGGAGGTGATGGCGGTTTTTGGTGAGCGCCTGCTGAGCATGCAGCACGATCCCGCCTGGACCCTTTCCTATGCCAACAGGAGGCGCCTGGAGATCGCCAGGGCCCTCATGTCCAGACCGCGGGTGCTTCTTTTGGACGAACCCACGGCAGGCATGAACCCGGCCGAATCGCTCCAATTGCTGGATACCATCCGGCACGTGAACAGGAAGGGCGTCACGGTGCTCGTGATTGAGCACGATATGAATTTCGTCAGGCAATTGTGCCATTGTATCGTCGCCCTGGACTACGGTGAGAAGATCGTGGAGGGGGACTATCTGAAAGTGAGGAATCATCCCAGGGTGATAGAGGCCTACCTGGGAAGGGACTAAAGAATGGGGTCCGGAAGGCCCCTCTTAAACACCACGTAACGGGTCCCTGGCTGATGCTCAAGATAACCGGAGTCACTACCTATTACGGGCCCATCCGGGCCTTGAAGGACATCTCGATCGAGGTGGGCAAAAGGGAGATCGTTTGCCTGCTCGGAGGAAATGCCTCAGGGAAGTCCACGACCATGAAGACGATCCTGGGAATCGTGAAGCCCGTCTCGGGGCAGGTGGAATTCAGGGGGGAACGAATCGATGGCCTCCCCACTTACAAGATCGTTCGAAAGGGCATTTCTCCCGTTCCGGAGGCCCGCCGGGTCTTCGCCCGGCTCACCGTCCGGGAGAACCTCGAGATGGGAGGATTCATTCATCGGCGGAACCCCGCTTATCACTTGGAACCCGAAATGGAAAGGGTCTTTGCTCTCTTCCCCCGGCTGAAAGAAAGGCTCAACCAGGACGCCTTGACCCTGAGCGGAGGGGAACAGCAGATGCTGGCCATCGGACGGGCTCTAATGGCCAAGCCACGGATGATCATTATGGACGAACCCTCCATGGGACTTTCCCCGAAACTCGTGGATGAAGTGTTCGGCATCATCCGGGAGGTGAGTCAAATCGGGATCCCCATTTTCGTGGTGGAACAGAATCTTCGAAAAGCGCTCTCCATAGCGGACAGGGGATATATCCTGAATGCCGGGGAGATCGTCCTGGAAGATTCCGCGCAGAACCTCCTTGAAAATGAAAATGTCATCAAGGCATACTTGGGCGAGGAATAGGGTCATTTATTTTCAAAACCCCCAATCGTTTTAATAATGGAGGAGAGAATGAAAAGGGTGTTTGGAATTATGGCAATGGTTTTCCTGTTTGCCCTTATCTCCACCACGGGTGCACTGGCCGGAGATACCCTGGGAGTGGGACTATGTGCACCCATGAGCGGTGGAGCGGCGTCCTGGGGCAAGAAGGCCGAGGTAGGGACCCGGTTTGCCATTGAGCGCATCAATGCGGCAGGTGGGGTCGTCCCGCGATGCGAGGGCAAGGCCAAAAAACTGGAACTGATCGAGGTTGCCGACGACAAGAATGATCCCCGGGAGGGTGCTGCCATCGCCCAGCGTTTCGTGGACAATCCAAGGATCCTGGCCATGATCGGTCCCATCACCAGTACCGTGGCTCTGGCCGGGGCCCCTATCCTGAACAAGCACGGCCTGGTCCAGCTGGCCATAGGGGCCACCGCCCCCTCCTATACCAATGCCGGACCCTATTCCTTCCGGGTCGTACCGACGGACGCCTTCCAGGGGCGATACATCGCCCAGTGGGCGAAGAGCCAGGGAAGATGGAGCCGCTTCGCCACCATTTACGTGAACGATGACTACGGGAGGGGCTTGAACGAGATGTTCGTCAAAGCCATGGCCGAATCAGGCGGAAAGGTCGTGGCCTCCGAGGCCTTTCTTCCCAATGATACCGATTTTTCGGTCCAACTGGCAAAGATCAAATCCCTGAAGGCCGATGCCCTGTTTATCGCCGGGCATTACAAGGAGGGGGCCCTTATAGCAAGACAGGCCAGGGAATTGGGGATGAAGGTCCAGATCCTGGGGACGGACGGCATCGGGCATCCGGAGTATATCAAGGTGGCGGGAAAGGCCGCGGAAGGCACCTATTATTCCGGATACTTTTCGTTGAAGGACAAACGGCCCTATGTCCAGAAGTGGGCTGCCGACTTCAAAAAGAAGTACGGCCGGGATCCAGGCCTGGTGGAAGGGCTGGCCAATGACTGTGTCCTCCTGGTCGCCAAGGCCATAGAGCTGGGAGGAGCGGATCGACTGGAACTGGCGGTCGCCCTTTCTTCCATCGGTCCCTATCGCCCGCCCGTAATGGGAGCCATGGGTGAGAACCAGTTCGACGCCAACGGGGACATGGTAAGGGATATGTTAATGTATGTTGTAAAAGGCGGGGTGGCGGTCCTGGCCCAATAGGTCTCGTTTCATCGGATCCCTGAAGCGTGGTGAGCGCTCCCATATAATTCGAAACATCACCAAGGATCTTCAATCCGGGGGTGATCAGGCGGAGGCCCGGGATGCCCCCGGGGCAGACCGGGCCCTCAGCTTGTCCCGGGAGCTGGAGTCCTTAAAGAGGGTATGAATGTACGAGATTCGGTTCCACGGCAGAGGAGGCCAAGGAGCGGTGCTGGCCTCCAAGATTCTGGCAAAGGCCATGGTGGAGGAAGGAAAGTACGTCAAGGCGATTCCTTCATTTGGGTTTGAGAGACGCGGGGCACCAGTGGAGGCGTTCCTGAGGTTCGACCGGGAGCCCATTCGAAGGACCACGAACATCTACCACCCGGATTGCGTCATCTGCCTGGATCCGACCCTTCCCCGGGCGGTGGACATCTTCAAGGGGATGAAGCCTGGGGGGATTCTTGTGCAGGCTACCAAGAAGTCCCTCGAGGAACTTCAGGTCACGGCTCCCCTTTCAAGGGTCGGGCTCTGCGATGCCTTTGGAATAGCCCTCGGTATTTTCGGACGTCCCATCACCAATTCCATTATGCTGGGTGCCTTTGCCAGGACGACGGGGATCGTCTCGCTGGATTCCCTGAACAAGGGGATGGCCTCCGTGGCCTTCCGGGACGCAGCCCTGGAGATGAACCTGGAGGCTGTGAGAAGGGGTTATGATGAGACCAAGGTGTTCCAGCTCGACCCTCAGGAGAAATCATGAGACCACAGGCGAAGAAACCCTTTGATTCCTCAAGTATTCCGGATGACTTGTGTCCCATCGCGACCGAGTACTCGGTGCTCAAAACCGGGGACTGGCGGGCGGAACGTCCCGTGGTGGACCGGGACAGATGCGTGAAGTGTGCCACGTGCTGGGTCTATTGCCCGACCCAGTGTATCGTGGAGAAACCGGCCTGGTTCGAGGCGAACCTGGTGATCTGCAAGGGATGCGGCATTTGCGCTCAGGAATGCCCGCACCATGCCATTGTCATGGTGGAAGAAGGCGAGGAGTAGTCATGGGGAAGATCATCGTATGTGATGGAAACGAGGCGGCGGCCTGGGGTGTGGCGCTCGCTCGACCCGACATGGTGGCGGTCTACCCCATAACCCCTCAGTCTTCTTTGGCCGAGTACATTTCCCAGTTCGTGGCCGACGGCATCATCAAGGCGGACCTGATGGACGTGGAAGGGGAGCACAGCGTGCTCTCGGTTCTACAGGGTGCCTGCCTGGCCGGGGCCAGGACCTTCACGGCCAGTTGCGGGCAGGGACTGGCCTTCATGTTCGAACCCTATTTCCGGACGCCCCCTTTGCGGCTTCCCATCGTCATGTCCATCGTGACCAGGGATGGGATCACTCCCCAGTGTGTCTGGGGGGGGCAACAGGACGCCATGACCGTAAGGGAGGCAGGATGGATCCACATGTTTTGCGAGACCTGCCAGGAGGTGCTGGACACGGTGATCATGGCTTACAAGATCGCCGAGGATCGCGGGATCATGCTACCCGTAAACGTGAACCACGACGGCAACTACCTGTCCTATGGGGTCGAGCGGGTGGAACTCCCCGACCATGAAGAGGTGGACGCTTTCCTGGGTGAAAAAAACATCAACTGGCATGTGGCCCTGGATCCTGAGCGACCCATGGGAGTGGATCCCCTGACCGGGGGCGCCGGGGGCGAGGGCCCGGCCCTGTTCGTTCGGTACCGCAAGGGCCTGTGCAAGGCCATGCAGAACGCCCTGGAAGTGATTCCGGCTGTTCACAGGGAATGGGGAGAGCGCTTCGGGCGATTTCACGCCCCCCTGATCGAGGAATACCGCATCGATGGGGCCGAATACGCGATCGTCACCATCGGCAGCATGACCGGGGCGGGCAAGGATGCCGTGGACCTGGCCCGGGAGAAAGGAGAGAGAGTGGGTCTCATCAAGATCAAGACCTTCCGCCCCTTTCCCCTGGCTGCGCTTTGCAGCGTCCTTTCCAAGGTGAAAGCCGTAGGAGTGGTGGATCGATCCGTGAGTTTCGGCTGGAATGCCGGTCCCGTTTTCCAGGAGATCCTCTCAGCGCTCTATCACCTGGAGAAACGTATTCCGGCCTTGAGCTTCATCGGAGGACTTGCCGGGGCGGACATCACGGTGGATCATTTCATGAGAGTCATTGAGACCACGGGAAAGGCGCTGAAGGGTGAGGTCCCCTCCGATACCGTTTGGCTCAATGGGCCCGAAGAAAACCGTTGACGCCGCCCTGGGCCGGAACAACCAAGTTGGTGCCCATCCATGAATGAGAAAAATTGGGCAAGGTCAAAGAAGGCGAAAATTGGCCGTTAATGGATGGGCGCAAGTTAGAGGATCAGCCATGCCCCAAACCAGATACGTGATCATCGGAAGCAGCCATGCGGGACTTTCCGCCGTGGAGGCCATTCGCCTGACGGACCGGGACAATCCCGTCTTTCTCCTGACCCAGGAAGACACCCTCCCATACTCTCCCACAATCCTTCCCTACGTGGTATCGGGGGAGGCGGATCCGGAAAAGATCTTCTTGAAGGATGAAGATGCCCTGAAGGGATCGGGAGTCGTGTACAGGCGGGGAGAGAAGGTCGTAGGACTGGATCTGCACGCCAGGTCCATCATCCTGAAATCCGGGGAAATACTGGATTACGACAAGTTGCTTTTGGCCACGGGGGCTGCTCCTGTACTGCCTCCTGTAGAGGGCCTGGAGGGTGTCTCCTGCCACGTGCTCCGAACCCTGGAAGATGCCCTCGGGTTGCGTAGGGCCATGGAGGGAAGCCGATCGGCCGTGGTCCTGGGGGGGGGACTCATTGGAATGCATGCCGCCGAGAACCTTCACAAGGGGGGATTGAAAGTGACCCTGGTGGAGGCCCTCGATCAGATTTTGCCGGGTTACTTCGACAGGGAAGCGGCGGGACTTATCCGGGATATCTTCCGGGAAAACGGTATCGAAGTCCTGACCGGGAGCGTAGTGACCCGTGTCTTCGAAGACCGCGGGAGGTGTATCGTTTCCCTGGATTCTGGGGAGGAGCGTACGGCCGATCTGCTGTTGGTGGCAACCGGGGTCCGGCCGAGGATCGGCTTTTTGACCGGATCGGGGATCGACGCGGAAGAGGGCGTACTGGTGGACGAGCGGATGCGCACTACCCATCCCGATGTCTGGGCGGCGGGAGATGTGGCACAGGCACCGGATTTTTTCGATTCAGGGAAAAAGAGGATCCACGCCACCCTTGTAAATGCCGTCGAGCAGGGACGCATCGCGGGAATGGATATGGCCGGTGATGAGGCCCTGGTTCCCCACCCCGGCGGTATTGCCATGAATACCTACCGCTTTTTTGGACACCGGGCCTTCGCCGTGGGGCTCGGCGGGGAGAACTCCGGGGAACTTTCCCCTCACCACTTGGTGGAGAAGACCGGTCCCCGCTACCGGAAGATCGTGCTTCAGGGAGGCCGGCTTGTTGGGGCATCGGGAATCAACGACGGCATGGATCCGGGCATTATAGCCGAACTGATCCGGCGGAAAATTCCTTTACAGGGGCTGGAAGAGCGCTTTATATCCGACCCGCTGGGAACGGGCCGGGTTCTGATGTCAAGGACATGGAGATAGGGGATGGGAAATCGATCGGGAGACGAGGAAATGACGGGAAACGGTTATCGGACCATTGCCTTTTACCCGGACAGATGTGACGGCTGTAACCTCTGCGTAGAGGCCTGCGCCGAGCATCACGCCGGGAGCAAGGAGGCGGTTCATTCCCGTATCCGGGTTTGCGGGGACGAAGAGGGCCGGTACACGGGGATCGCCTTGTGTCGGCAATGCAGTATGCCCCGGTGCGCCATGAACTGCCCGGCCGGGGCCCTGAGCAAGGATCCCGAAACGGGCGTGGTCTGCTGGGACGAAGAGAAGTGCGTGGGGTGCCTGCTATGTACCCTGACCTGTCCTTATGGGGGGATCGTGTTCAACGCCGCATCGGGCCGGGTCATGAAGTGCGATTTTTGTGGAGGGCGACCTGCCTGCGTGGAGGCCTGCACCAGGGGGGCGCTTGAATTGAAGCGAGGAGCGGATCTTTACAATGCCTGGGGTGACCTGGAAGATCTTGTTGTTCCGGGCATTTCCGCATGCCTGGGGTGCAACTCGGAACTCCTCCTGCGACATACCTTGAGAAGGATCGGCCCCAACGTGGTCCTGGCCACCCCGCCGGGATGCATTGCCGGGGTGGGTGCCGTTGGGGTGAACGGAAAGACAGCCGTAAAGACCCCCGTGTTTCATCCCCTCCTGACCAACACGGCATCCATGCTGGCGGGTGCCAGGAGATACTACAATCGGATCGGCCGGGATGTCACCATGCTGGCCCTGGGAGGAGACGGGGGTACTGCGGACGTGGGTTTTCAGTCCCTCTCCGGAGCGGCGGAACGCGGCGAGCAGATGATTTACATCTGCGTGGACAACGAGGGGTACATGAATACGGGGGTTCAGCGTTCAGGCACCACCCCCTTCGGGGCCTGGACCTCGACCACCCCCGTAGGCTCGGTCCTGCGCGGGAAGACCCGGGAGGCCAAGCCCCTGCCTCTTCTCATGGTGATGCACAACTGCGAATACGTGGCCACTGCATGCACCGCCTTCATGGAGGACTATTACGAGAAGCTGGAAAAGGCCATTGAGGCCTCGAAGAAGGGAATGGCATATATCCACGTCTTTTCGCCCTGCCCCACGGGATGGAGGTTTCCCCCGGGAAAGCTGATCGAGGCCGGACGAAAGGCGGTACAGACCAATATCGTACCCCTTTGGGAGTTTGAGTTGAAAACGGGCAGGATCCGGTTCACCTACCCGGTCGATGATCCCCTGCCGGTACAGGAATACCTTTCCCTCATCGGGAAGTTCAGACACCTGGACGAGGAGCAGATTCGCTTGATCCAGGAACAAACCGAGCGGAAGATCCAGATTTTGAAGGCCTTCACGAAAGAGGGGAGGGACGGGGATGAGACCAGAGTGGAAGGGGTTGGTTCTTGAGAATGAAGCTCCCCGCTGAAAGCAGCGGGGTATCGAGACCTTTGAAAAACGCCCCCTTTTGCCCGATCTTCCGCCTTCGCTATGGCTACGGCGTGACAAGTCCGCCAGACAACGGCGGACAGGCGGTGTCAGACTCAAACCTGGGACCCACCCGAGGGGTGGAGAGTCCAAGTGAAACGCGGACAAATTTTAACCCAAATTATGCGTTAATGGTGAAATTTATCTTCATTACAATATGTTAAATCCTGACAGCACCCGATAGGTGAAAGGGAAAAGGATGTTCCCTCCGCTACGTTCGCTACGCCGTCCATGGCTCCGCTCACTGCCGATTTTGGCTCTTCCGCTCTCCCTGCCTGCGGCAGGCAGGCTGCTCCAGAGCCAAAATAGGCCCTGCCTGCGGCAGGCAGGCTGCTCCAGAGCCAAAATAGGCCGCTTCGGGAAAATCCTTTTCCCCTTTCTTGGACAGGCGTTCACGCATAATTTGGGTTTAATCCTCGAAATATTTCAATGTATGGTGCCTCTGCCGCTTGGCATTCTAAAGCGGGATGGTTAAAATTTTCGTCTTCCCCTCCGGGGCGTAGGCCTTACGGGCCGGAGGCTTGACCTTGGACAAAATTGAACGTTTTTCAAAGGTCTCGTTTGGAAAAGATCAGAAGGAAGATTCCATGGCCAAACCCGTTTCCATTCAGGAATACCTCAGGCCTAAAAACCTGTTGGAGGCCTGCGAATGCCTGGGAAACCATCCGGAGGCAAGGCTGCTCGCCGGCGGAACGGACCTCTTGAACGCCCTCTCCCGCGTTCCCGAAGGGCGCGTTACGATCATTTCCTTGAGGGATATCGGGGAGATCCGGGAGGTGAGGATTATGCCCGGTGGAGAAGTGTTCATCGGAGCCACGGCGAGCCACCGTGAGGTGACGGAATCCCCGATCATTCGGGAACACTTCCCCTCCCTTGCCAAGGCCTGCGGGATGGTGGGATCACCCTCGATTCGAAACACCGGGACGATCGGTGGAAACGTGGCGACTGCTTCTCCTTCTGCGGATTCCATTCCGCCCCTCATCGCATACGAGGCCGGGGCGGTCGTCTTTTCTCCCGCGGGAGAGAGGGAAGTGCCGGTCGAGGAACTTTTCTTGGGCCCCTCCAAAACGATCCTTCGAAGGGGGGAAATCCTCAAGGGATTCCGGCTCCGGTCCAGATTCGGACGGAGGGCGGAGTATGAGAAACTGGGAACCCGCAAGGCCATGGAGATTGCTGTGGTGAATGCCTGTGTCTCCCTTGTTTTGGATGATGGGAACACCTGTGATGATGTCCGGATAGCTCTGGGGGCTGTGGCCCCGACACCGGTTCGGGCCAAAAGGGCGGAAGAGGTCCTGAGGGGGAAGATCTTGACCGAGGAGGTAATCAGGAGGGCGGCCGGAGAGGCCATGGAAGAGATTCAGCCTATTTCCGACATCCGGGCCTCGGCCGGGTACCGGAAGAGCATGACGGGAGTGCTCGTCCAGGAGTTGATAACCAGGGCCTTGCCCCGGGGTGGAATGATCCCCCGAAACGAGAGGAGACAGTGAAGACCTACCCCTTGTCCATGACGGTCAACGGAAGGCGCCGGGACCTTGAGGTCCTGCCTCACGAGACCCTACTCCAGGTCCTCAGGGACCACCTGGGTCTGAAAGGGGTCAAGGAGGGCTGCGGATCGGGTGAATGTGGAGCCTGCATGGTGCTGGTGGACGGGCGGCCCGTGAATTCCTGTATCCTCTTGGCCCTGGAGTGCCGGGGCGCCCGGGTGGAAACGGTGGAAGGACTTGCAGAGGAGGACGGCTCCTTGTCCACCCTGCAGGAGGCCTTTGTCAGACACGGCGCCGTTCAGTGCGGATTCTGCACCCCGGGAATGCTCATGGCCTCCAAGGGATTCCTGGAGAACCTACCGGCCGATGCCGACCGACAGGCCGTCCGGAAGGCACTTTCGGGCAACCTCTGTCGATGTACGGGCTACAAGAAGATCGTTGATGCCGTGGAGACGGTGGTTCGGGGGGGTTGTTCCACCTCGGAACCATCCGGTCAAGGAAACATCGGCAGGAGTTTTTCCAGACGGGACGCGGAAGAACACGTCAGGGGACTATCGGTATTCGGCCCCGACATGGAGCGGCCCGGAATGGTTTTCGGCAGGATCCTTCGAAGTGCCTATGCCCATGCCGCCATTCGCCGGATCGATACCACCGAAGCGGAGAAGCTGGAAGGCGTTGTCGCCGTGGTGACCGGGAAGGATGTCCCCGCCGGGTATTTCGGGGTGGACATCAAGGACCGACTCGTCTTTGCGAGGGAAAAGGCGAGGTACGTGGGGGACGAGATTGCGGCGGTTGCGGCGCTGAGCGAAGAGATCGCGGCCCGGGCCCTGGATCTCATCCGGGTGGAGTATGAACCCCTTGAGTCGGTTCTTGATCCCCTGGAGGCCATGAAGGAAGGGGCGCCCCTGGTTCACGAGGACCTGGAGCATTATGAATGCAGCTTTGAAACGGAGAAGCGGGGAAACATCTGCACCGTGGCCAGGGTTGAGGTCGGGGACCTGGAGAAGGGGTTTGCCCAGTCAGATATCGTTTTGGAGGACGTTTTTTCCACCCAGATTCAGCACCAGTCCAGTATCGAACCTCACGCGGCTCTGGCCGAGGTTGATTGCCACGGAAAGATCCATGTCTGGACCACGACCCAGAAACCTTTTGCCATCAGGCGCTATCTCTCTCAATCCCTTCAAATCCCCATGACCTCCATCCGGGTCGTGGCAACCAAAATCGGAGGCGGTTTCGGCGGAAAGCTCGAAATGATCGTTGAGCCTTACGCCGTGGTGTTGGCCCTGAAATGCAGGCGGCCCGTCAAGATCGTCTATTCCCGGGAGGAGGAATTCCTCGCCACGACCCCAAGGCACCAAACCCGTTTCTGGGTCAAATCGGGCATCAAAAAGGACGGCACCCTGGTGGCCCGGCATGTGCGTTTTATTTACGACACGGGAGCCTATTCCGGTAACGGGCCGACAACTGTCACCCTCTCCACCCAGCTCTCTGGGGGACTCTATCGCGTTCCTAATCTGTTGATAGAAGGCTACTGCGTTTACACCAACAAGATGAATTGCGGGAGCATGAGGGGACCTTCGGCTCCCCAGACCAGTTTCGCCCTGGAGTCCCATACCGACAACCTGGCCCGGGCCGCAGGGATGGACCCCCTCGATTTCCGCCTGAAAAACCTTCTCCGGGAGGGAGAGAAGACGGGAGTGGGTCAGACTCTGGTGGATGTGGACTACAGGCGCGTGGTCGAGAGCGCCGCCGAGGCCATAGGATGGAGAAGGATTCCCAAGGAAGACAGGGTGGGAAAGGGGATGGCCTGCGTCTTCTGGTTAAGTGGGGGATGGGCCACTTCGGCCACCGTCAAGATCAACGAGGACGGAACCGTGACCCTGACCACCGGCGCCGTGGATATGGGAACCGGGTACCTGTACACGAGTGTGCCCCAGATCGTGGCCGAAGAACTCGGGATTCGGTCCGAAGATGTGGAGATCGTTCAGGGAGACACGGACCAGGCTACCTATGACCATGGCATCGGGGGGAGTCGGGGGACCTTCACCATCGGGATGGTGGCCAGGAAGGCGGCGGCTAACGCCAGGGAAGAACTTTTCCGTGAAGCCGCCGTCAGGCTTGGAGTGAAGGTGGATTCCCTCGAAACCAGGGGCGGCTGGATCTTCCTTAGGGAAGATCCGGAGAAACGGGTGAGTTTCGCTGAGATCTCCTATGACCAGCATATTAAGGCAGGAGGACCCATCATCGGATGGGCCCGGTATCTTCCGGAAATGGATGCAATCGAACCCGACCGGGTCCGAGGCCTCTCTTTTACGGCGTTCAAGGGAAATACCATCGGATGCCATGCGGCCGTTGTCCGAGTGCATCCCGAGACCGGACATCTGGACGTATTGAGGTATGTGGCGGCCCATGACGTGGGCCGGGCGATAAACCCCAGGGCCGTGGAAGGGCAGATCGAAGGGGGGGTCTCCATGGGTCTGGGTTTCGCACTCACAGAGAGCGTTCAAATCAGTGGAAAGGGAGAAGTGTTGAATCCCAATTTTCACGACTACCGCTTGCCGACTTCCATGGATGTGCCGGAAGTGGAACCGGTGATCGTAGAGGTTCCGGCCGCCCATGGGCCTTACGGAAGCAAGGGCCTGGGCGAGCCCACCATGGCGCCCGTGGCTGCGGCCATCGGCAATGCCGTGTATGACGCCGTCGGGGTGCGTCT
>JAFDEE010000049.1 GCA_019310525.1 Deltaproteobacteria bacterium
ATTAACTTTCAGGATAAAAATGGAGTGTACGGCATCAAAATATGAGATAAGAGCTTTGCGGAAGAAAGTTATCCTGTCTTTGGAAAAGCAAGGTTTTCTTTTTGATGGAGATAAGATAAGCCTCCCTGCTGACATTGATAAGGAGGGAATTCGGCAGCTCCACCAGGAAGCCGTCCAGACGAGAATAGAAAAATCTAAAAGGAGCCTCATTGGGCATGAACCCAAGCTTCTTTCTTACATTGCCGATGGTAGAGAGGTAGATCCTAACAGGGTCTCTCCTTTGCTGATTCAGGTTGAATCTGGGACAGAGAACGAACTGCTTTTTCGTTATGCCTCCCTTCATTGGAGCATTCCGGTTTCATCTGGGTATGGAAGGCGGCTGAGATTTCTAGTTTTTGATGATAGTAACGGGAAACTCATCGGTCTATTCGGATTAGGGGATCCGGTCTTTAGTCTTGCTGCCAGGGATGAATGGATAGGCTGGAATAAAGGTCAAAGAAGGAATAGATTGAAACACGTAATGGATGCATTCGTTTTGGGCGCTGTTCCGCCCTATTCCCATCTCCTGTGCGGAAAGCTGGTTGCCATGCTTCTCGCAAGCGACGAAGTGAGGAAGACATTTAGGAAGAAATATCGGGGAAAAGTCTCCTTGATAAGTCGGAAAAGCTTCGATGGAAGACTCGTCTTGATTACAACCACATCAGCGCTTGGGAGGTCTTCCATATATAACCGGGTGAACTTTAATGGCATGCCGCTGTTTAATCGTATTGGATATACATCGGGCTCAGGAGAGTTTCATTTTTCAAACGGCCTCTATGCTGAGCTTAGCCGATTTGCGGCCTTTCATTGTCAGCCGACGGCAAAACAAGGCCGCTGGGGTACCGGATTTCGAAGTAGGAGGGAGATCGTACGCAAGGTTCTCCCTTTACTTGGCCTTCCCCATGGCCTGATCTACCATCAGGTAAAGAGGGAGGTTTTTGCAATACCTCTCGCCATGAATACGAAACAGTTTCTCTGTGGAGAGCATGAGCGGGTAAAGTGGTACCATATACCGGCCCAAGAGATATTTGAATATTTTAAAGACCGATGGCTGCTTGGAAGGGCAGAGCGGGATTTAAGTTATCGCAAATTTAGGCCTTCATTCTATGCATTATGGATGAAGAAAAGGGATTGATTGTATGGGAACTGAAGAGACTCCTTTTGTTGATCTTCCGGCCGCTTTAGTGGAGGAGGTGATTCAGCAAACTGCTGACATAAGCGACATTCTCCTTGACACATTCAAAAGGGTTAAGTCTGATCAGGAGAGTTTCAGAAAAGAGCTCTTGAAGAAAGATCTTGTGATGAGTGAATCTTTGCTCGGTTATCCCTCATTACCGACTACCTGTGGCACTGATGGGTCATACGGAATCGAGAGACTTTTAACTGCAGATTTTGTGGCAGCAGCAGCCGTTGCTGTTGAAGGGCTCACGCCACCATCTGAAAAAAGGCACTGGGATCAACCCAGGCACATCACTTACATCAAGTCTGAAACACATCATCCAGATACAGCTACCGTGGTAAGGGCAATTATGATCGGGTATGAGCTGGTACTGGCCAACAAGGCTCCTCACGACCTGATCATGATCGACGGATCACTGACAATCCCGATCATCTATTTCAACCAAGCGATAAACAAGGCCCACGAAGCTCCGGAACTTCAGTGTTCAGGGAACTTCATTGAGAATGTCGCTGCTTACCTGGAGGCTTATGCGTCGATTATAAAGTCTGAAAGATCAGACCGGAATTTCGTAGGCTTACCAAAATACTCAACTCGCCGTGAAATCGGGAAAGCCTTGGGCTGGCCTCAGCAATATGATGACAGGGGCATGCTCACCTTTCTTCTTAATCCGGGAGAGTTCACCAAGCCCATTGACATGGAGCAGCCCGACCAGAGATGGCATCTCTATACTAATTACCTGCCGAAGGAAATCCAGGCTCAAGCAAATGAATTGGCTGAGATTATAATCGACAATTTGGAACAGGTTTCCATCATCTATTACAAACCTCATGCCTGGATTCCAGCCCTTCGTATTGAGGTTCCAAAGGTCGTCTCAACTAATAAACATCGGCTGGCTATCGTCCTCCAGGGAATCAAGCACCAGTGTGCCACCCCTTCCATGCTGGAACCTTATCCTTTGTATCTGGCTGATAGGACGGTCAAAGCCCTGTCACGGGCCATTCCGACTTTTCGGCAAGTTACTACCCAAAGGATTTCCGAGAAATACAAAGGAAATATCGGGGAGGTCTTCATGGCCATGCATGGCTATCGCAGTAAATCGGGGAGGTAGGTATGTCAAATGACCAGAAAGACCTTAATTCAATTCTGGATCAAACCGAACGCTTAGGGGTGGTGGGTTCTCCCTCCTCCACCTCAGAGCTGGCAATAGATATCCTTGGATCTGCTGTTACAAGGAAGTTGGTGGGAGAGCTGGCTCTTTTTTGTTTCCTCCAGGACAATGCTCCCCACTATGCCCTTGGCCAGATTACAGAGGTGAAGCTTCGTAATATTTGGCATGAGGATCCCACAATGAGAAGCCTTATCCGTCAACGAGGATGGGTTGATGCTGTGAGCGAAAGACAAGACACCCACCTTGGAAAGATGGGGGTGAGCGCTGTATTTAAAGAAGGTGGACCGGCCGACTACGAACCAAGCATTCTTGGGACGGTCCCTTCCACCGGAACACCCATACATATCGTTTCAGACGATATTCTTGATAAACTTCTTCGTCCGTATCAAGATCAAATCTTCTATCTTGGTAATGTTTATGGATCAACCCCCAAACTTCCTCTCTGGTTCAAGCACTTTGATCGAGGTCCAGATGGAGCCGGTGAGGCTTATCATATCGGAATATTTGGAAAGACCGGATCAGGAAAATCCGTTTTGGCCAAAATGATTCTGTTAGCCTATGCCCGTTATCCCAAGATGGCTCTGCTCGTTATTGATCCTCAGGGAGAATTTGCTGGGGATATGAGACCGGGGGGAGGTTCCGGTGAATTCGCCTTGCCAGTCGGGGATATTATAAGGAGATCGGGCAAGCAGATCGTTGTACTAACGGTCCGTAACTTGGTCCTTGACCGATGGGAACTGATGGAACAGATTCTTTTTGAGTCTTTATTTTTTGAGCGGCTTACTGTCCCTAAGAGCGAAAACAGAGAATTAGCCTGTAGTATTTTGGCCGATCGTCTCCAAAAGGCAAAAATAAAGCTTTCGGATCTTTACCTCAGAAAATCTTTTGACAAGGCTTGGGAACTTCTTGGGGAGGATCGCGTTCAGAGGGTTTTTTATCGGACAGAAGCATCTCGGGCCCGGTTTAAAACGGCGTTAGAAGAAGCTGATCCTGACGATTTTTTTTCGCAATATTGGGGACCCGTTGCAGAACTCTTTCGTGTAGACAGGCCGGGTGCCAGAAGTGTCAACAAAGCTCTGAGCTGGCTGCTTAGCTCGGAAACGGAAAACCGGCCGATTCTAGTTATTGATTTATCCCGGGAGCAGACCCATGGCCTTTTTTGGAATGAGAGGATCCAATCTTTGGTTATTAAAAGGCTCTTGGATGGACTTAACCAGACGGCCGAATATTTCTATAAGGAGAGACAAAGCCTCAACGCCCTTGTAGTTATAGACGAAGCTCACCGACTTGCCCCTCGTGATCTCCCGCGAGAGGATGAGGCATCTCGAGGAGTCAGGGGGATGCTCATCGACGCGGCTCGGACCACTCGAAAGTATGGACTTGGATGGCTTTTTATAAGTCAAACGTTGTCAAGTCTACACCAAGAAATCCTCCAACAATTACGGATATTCTTTTTTGGTTTTGGGCTTGCCCTTGGACAGGAATACCAGTCGTTACATCAGCTTGTCGGATCTGCAGATTCTGCTCTAGAACTCTATAAGCTATTCCGGGATCCTCACTCAGCATTTGACATAGCGAGTCGGCAGTATTCATTTATGACCATTGGCCCGGTCAGCCCATTGTCCTTTTCAGGTAGTCCTTTATTCTTTAACGCCTTTAATACGGTTGGCCAGTTTTTGCGGGCAAACAAGCTGGAAAATGTCAGAGAACATCGGGGATTATTGTCTGACCCTTAAAATTAACCCAAATTATGCGTTAATAATAAAATTGATTTTTATTTACAATATGTTGAAGCATTCTGGCAGCATCAAATGGGTGAAGGGTAAAGGGATGTTCCCTCCGCTACGTTCCCGCCAGACAGCAGCGGGCAAGCGCTACACCGTCCATGGCTCCGCTCTCCCTGCCTGCGGCAGGCAGGCTGCTCCAGAGCCAAAATAGGCCGCTCCGGGAAAATCCTTTTATCCTTTCTTGGACAGACATTCACGCATAATTTGGATTAAATATGGCCAGATAGTTTTTTTAATAAAAGGATCTCATCAAAATTTTAAAACGCTCAGTTTAGGATTGACACTGAGGGAATGCCTTCTCGAGAAGATCGGGAAACGATTACGTCTTATAAACTGCCCGCTATGCAAACTCCAGGAAATCTACCAGCACCACGGGCAAAAGATAAACCTGATCTGTTTGCTCGAAGGTCTCCTGGGATAGCATTATCCCGTATTCCACGTGGTTTTTGTAATTTGACATAAAATTTTTCATGACCGCCGGGACGGTCAACCTTTTCCTGAATTTGACCTCAATAGGGATTAAACCTCGGTTCCGTTTCAAAACAAAATCTACTTCTGCTTTCGAAACCGTTCTGTAATAAAACAGCTCTGTGTCAGAGTGCTGTTTTAACTGGGTAAAAACAAAATTTTCAACCAGACTACCTTCTACCGATTTAAAATCCGGGGACTCTGTTCCAATATAATTCTTTATTATTCCTGCATCATTTATGAAAACCTTGGGCATCTTGCTAAGTTCTTTCCTCATATTAGTGTAATAAGGCCTGAGAAGAGTAATGACAAAGGTTCCTTCCAGGATGCTCAGATAATGCTCAAGGGTTTTGAAGTGAATTCCCAGGGTATTGGATACTTCCGATCTGTTCAGAATACAGGCCCTCTGGCTGCACAAGAGCCTTATCAAGCTGTTGAATTTTGATATGCTCTCAATTCGAAAAAATTGTGAGATGTCCTTTTCAATATAAGTTGTTATGATTTCATTTAGATATTTCCTTTTTGTTTTCTCGCGAGTTCCCAGGCAGACCTCTGGATAACCACCCCAATTGAGATATGATATAAAATGATATTCAAGATCTTTCCTGTAGATTTCATAGAATTCCTTCAATGCCTTAATATCCCGTGGAATCTTGAATAAATGCTCGTATCTGTACTCGCTGACTGACTGAAGATACTCCTTGAATGAAAATCTCTCCAGTGTGAATTCGATTTTTCTGCCAGTGAGAGGTTCCTTAATTTTTAGAAGATCCAGGGAAGATGAGCCTGTGACAATGAATTTAATCCTGCCATGAGATAAATCATAAACGACCTTTAAAAACAGAGGCGCATCAGGCAGATATTGACATTCGTCAATAAGGCAATACAGCTTCCCGTTTTCTGGAAGAAATTGATCGGATAGGAACTTGAACAACAGTTTCGGATTCTTAAAATAAGGTGTATCCAGCTCCTGATCCGCGGAAAAGAGAGCGGTGCTTTTGCCACTATGGTTCAGGTAGGCCCTGATTTGCCCCAGCAAAACAGTCTTGCCAGTCCTCCTGGCGCCCTTGATCAGTAAAATCCTGTTGTCGTCAAGCCATTTCAAGATTTCACCAAAGATATTTCTCCTAACCAGATTCATAAGAACAGCTCCATTCTATATCAAAATTTCAATCTTTTTATTGCATAGGCCTATAGAAAAATCAAGGTTTTTTTAGCATAGTTGGCAGGAGAAAATATATATACGGACGGGCAGAGCCTTGTGCCCCGCCCTTTTTCTCCCATGGATGGGTTTTGTATGTGCGTACCCATTCACATGATCCCAATGCACCGGTTCCTGAACCGGCTACGATGCTGTTGCTGGGGTCCGGACTGGTGGGGTTGGCGGGCCTGAGGAAGAAGTCCAGGAAAAAATAAGGGATTGTTGAGCCATAGCAGGGCGGGGTTTTGACCCCGCCCTTATTTTTTGGATTTTTCCTCAAGAAGGGCCTCTGTTTGCCCTTCTTTGGTGAAATATGACCAATACCTATTAAGTCAGCAGTTCGCCTTTAATGGTATCTGTTTTGGGGCGGAAACCTTTATTCCACCTGGAGGATCACATAGTGTGTGTATTGCCCTTTCTGGACCAGGAACAATACCTTTTTCGTCTTTGTTGATTCTCCAAGGGCTTCCATGAATTCCTTGACGTTTTTTACGACCTTTTTGTTGACCTCGAGGATCAACATCCCGGGTTGAAAACCAGCCATTTGAGCGGGAGACCCCTGGGCCACCTGGGATATGATGACTCCATGTCCGGCCTCGTACCCGAACTGCCTGGCCAGGTCCTCTGTGAGGTCCTGGACGGTGAAACCCAGTTTCTCCATGAGCCCGCTCTGGGAAATATGCGCGCCTTCAGCCTCGTCCAGGCTCCCTAGCTTCGCTGTGAGCACTTCACGTTTCCCATCGCGAATGACTGTAATTTTCACGTCAGTGCCGGGTGGTGTAAGGGCGACCATGTTTCTGAAGTGACCCACGTTTTCAACCTTTTTCCCGTTATACTCCACCACGACGTCACCGCGCCTTATCCCCGCCTTGTCCGCTGGAGAGCCCTTGGTTACATCCGCCACAAGGACACCCCGCATCTTGGAGAGACCGAAAGATTCCATGAGGTCCTTGGTCAGATCTTGGATGTTTACCCCAAGGTATCCCCTCAAGACCTTTCCATGTTCGATGAGCTGCTTTTTGATGGCCTTCACCATGTTGATGGGGATGGCGAACCCGATCCCCATATATCCCCCGCTTTTTGAGAAGATAGCGGAGTTAATACCGACAGCTTCCCCTTTCATGTTGATCAGAGGCCCTCCGCTGTTGCCGGGATTGATGGCGGCATCCGTCTGGATGAAATCCTCGTAGTCAGAGATCCCCACGCTGGTTCTACCCTTTGCGCTGACCACCCCTACGGTCAGGGTATGGTCCAGTCCGAAAGGGTTTCCAATGGCCATCACCCACTCGCCCACTTCAAGGGCATCGGAGTCACCGAGGGGAAGGACGGGAAGATTCTTCCCCCCTTTTATCTTTATAATCGCCACGTCCGAGCGGGGGTCTGATCCGACGATCCGTGCCTTGAATTCCCGCCCGTCCTTCAGGCGGACTGTAATCTTGTCTGCGTCTCCCACTACGTGGTGGTTTGTCAGGACATAGCCGTCCTTTGAGATGATGAAACCCGATCCCAGCCCCATCTGTTTGTATTGCCTGGGCTGTCTCAACTGGGGATACCTGTTACCGAAGAAACGCTGGAAGAAATCATCGTTGAAGAGATCGAAGGGATTGTTGAATTCAAATGGACTGTATGTGCGACCGGTTTGGACCGTTTTTTCCACCCGGATGAAGACCACCGTGGGCATGACCTTCTTGGCGATGGCGGTAAAGGCCCGGGAGGTCTTCTGAACAGAGGCCAGGGCGTCATTCTCCACAGATGCCAAGGCCGCGGATTGCGGGGCCAAAAATATCCAGATGAGGATGAAAATCGCGGAAAGTTTCCATCCGCCCTTGATCCGGTACTTATCCGTCATGTTTTATTCCTCCTTTTCTTCAAAAAACCGGGAAAAGTTCTAATTCCCTTCATCCTTGCCGTGCGAGATTTTGCTCCCTTAAAATCTCGTCGCGGGCGGATCCCGATAATTCCAGGGTTTGCTTGGTCGAGTGCCCCTGTATCTTGGCTTCAAAGGCTTTTGTGTTTAATGTCAGGTCCCTGGTTTATCGTTTAGGCCTTGCGCGGCAAAACTCAAAAAACCTGCTCAGGCCGTAAACCTTGTGACTTTTCAGGTTCCGTTCAAGCGACCGGCCTCCCGGCAATCAACTAACCATGATTTTCGCAATGTCAAGGCGCCTTAAGAAATGGGTTGGAGGGCGGGACATTGACCCTAACTTTCAGGTGGTGTAAGAAAAAAAGGATCGAAGATTTGGAAAACCTGGTTGCGGCTTATATTATGGACTCGATCTTGACAGGCGACCCGGAAGGGCTGGCCTCGGCCTTGGCCAAGATGGAGAGTTACCTTGGGGGATGGTTCGGGTGGATTTTTTTCCGGGTCACAGAAATCCTCATCCTTCCGCCCAGAGGACGCATCCGGGCACGGCGGAAAGGATAAGAAGTCTCCCTCTCCCTTGTGGAAGGGAAGAGCCCGAAATTTGAATCCATGGAGAGGCGTTACGACGAATCGGTCCGAGGCATCCTGCTTCGCTCCAGCGGTGTCCGGAGACCGCCCCGATGGCGTTTGGGCGGACTCTGGTACTGATTGGCCATTCTCTTTACACCTTTGCCGATCTAAAACTCCTTGAATCGAACCGGACTTTTCCAACCTCCCTTCAAACGGAGCCACATCTCTTCCTGGCAATCACGAAAACGATGGTGATGGGAAAGGAGCCCTTGGATCAGTGGTTGTTCGATCCACTCCAAAATGGCATGGTCCGAAATGGCCTATTGAATGGTAACCCTTTGGAATGGTAGTAAAAGCTACTTGGTTTGTTCCTGTATGGCATTGGGGTTATTCCAGGATGAACATTCGGAATGGTGGACCCCGAATCCTGCTTCTCTCCTAACCCCCTGGAATGCTGATCCTGTTTCCGTCCTCCTCCCGGGTGTTCGGAAATGGCACGGAAGGTGCTTTAGATGAATCATTCCAGAGTGAACGGTATTCCTACCTCAATGGGGTACGTTGCTTATCAAAAAAGACGCGGGAGGGATTCGGTTGCAGACCCCTGTTTCCTGTCATCATATCAATTATGGAGGATCTCCCATGGCCAGGATACTGGTTGTAGAGGATGCTGATTTCGTGGCGTCCTACATTGCGGAGAGTTTGAAAAGAAGGGGGCATACGGTTTCCTCCATCGTGACTTCCGGGGAAGAGGCTGTAAAAAAGGCCGGGGATGAAGGTGCTGATCTCGTGATCATGGATATCTTCCTTGAGGGTCAGATGGATGGGGTGGAGGCGGCAGAAAAGATCAGAAAGAGCTATAACATCCCGGTGGTCTTCCTCACGGGACATGGTGGCGAAGAACTACTGGAACGTGTGAAGGCCACCGATCCTTACGGCTATCTTCATAAGCCCTTCAAGGATGAGGACCTACATGTGGCGGTAGAGATCGCCCTTTACAAGGCCCGGGTCCATGAAAAACTCAGGGAGAATGAAAAACAGTATCGCAATCTGGTGGAGTCTATAAATGACGTTATTTATTCGGTCGACGAAGAAGGCCGCATCACGTATATGAGCCCGTCGGTAGAGAGGTTGGGAGGTTACAGTGCAGATGAAATGATCGGACATCCTTTCAGCGACTTTGTCCATCCGGATGATATACAAGCCCTTAAGGAAAGATTCGTTCTGATCGGCAAGGCTGTCGAGATGCCCCCGGTCGAGTATCGTATTATTGATAAATCCGGAAGTGTGCGCTGGGTACGGACCCACGGCCGGCCGGTTTTCGAGGGCAAGCGATTCGTGGTGGTGCGGGGGGCCCTGACGGATATTACGGAGAGGAGGGAGGCCGAGGAAGCTCTCCAGGCGGTCCGGGATGAACTGGAACGGCGGGTGGAAGAACGCACCTCCCACCTGGCGGCCCTGAACCGGCAACTTGAAGAAGAGGTCGAGGAAAGGAAACAGAAAGAGGATCAATTACGATTGCTTTCACGGGCGGTGGAGCAAAGCAGCGAAGGAATCGCAATATCGGACCTGGAGGGGAAAATTCAGTACGTCAATCCCTCTTTTGCCAAGACCCACGGTTACCGCCCGGAAGAACTGCTCGGGCGCTCTCTCTCAATCCTTCACGGCCCGGACCAGGTCCAGGCTTTCGATGCGGCCAACCGGCAGGTCCGGGAAACAGGGAAGTTTTTTGGGGAGGTTCACCATTCCCGGCGGAACGGCTCGTCATTCCCGGCCCTTGTGCACAAGTCTCTCCTTCGTGATGAGGCCGGAAACGAGATCGGGATGATTACAACCCTCAGGGACGCCACTTTGCGGAAGAAAATGGAGCAGGAGATGACCCGGAGCGAGAAGCTCGCGTCCCTGGGTTTCCTGATCTCCGGCATCGCCCACGAGATCAACAATCCCATCAATTTCATCACCTTCAACATCCCCGTCCTGAAGGATTATCTCATGGAGCTCATGCCCATCGTTGATCGCTACGCTGAGGGGAGAAAGGATTTCGAGATTTTCGGTATGTCTTACCCGGAATTTCGAGAAGACGTATTCAGGTTGCTGGAAAATATCCGTCATGGATCTGATCGCATCAACAAGACGGTGGCAGGGCTGAAAGAGTTCATTTCCCACGGGGACCGGCGTGACTTGAGGGTTGTGGAGCTTCAAGAGGTTATCAGGAAGGGGGTCGCAATCTGCCGGACAAAGATCGAACGGATGGTGAAACGTCTCGAAGTTCGGCTTCCTCCCGGATCCTTTCGGGTCACCACCGACCCGGAGGCTCTTGAGCAGGTATTGGTCAATCTTTTAATCAACGCAGCCCAGGCCTCTGACAAGGAGACCTCCTGGGTGAGGTTGGAACTGAAAGTGAAAGATGCCCCAAAAAAGGAGCTGGCGATTGAAGTAAGCGACAATGGGTGTGGGATGGATGAGGAAATCCAGGGAAAAATCTTTGATCCTTTCTTTACGACAAAATCCCCCGGCGAGGGTACAGGGCTTGGTCTGGCGGTATGTCACAGGGTGGTGCAGAACCTGGGAGGTCGGATCGAAGTGGAAAGCAAGAAGGGAGAGGGAAGCCTATTCAAGGTAGTGCTTCCAATCGTAGAATGAAACAACCTGAAGGATTACAGCAGGGAGTATTTCATGAAAAACCGTATCCTTGTAATCGATGACGAGCCTGATTTTCTGGAGAGTGTCCGAAGGGGACTCGTCACGAAGGGATTCAGGAATATCCAGACCGAGACCGACCCGGTCAAGGTTGCTTCCCTGTTTCGGCGTGGCGAGAGCGCCGATGTCGTCCTGATCGATATCACAATGCCCGTCATGAGCGGGGTGGAATTGCTGGAGGTGATCAAGGGACACAGCCCTGGAACTGAATGCATCATGGTGACGGCGGTAAATGATGCTCCCATCGCAGTGGAATGCATGAAGAAGGGGGCCTATGACTATCTTGTAAAGCCGGTTTCAAGGGACAAGCTGGTCGTCACGATCCATCGGGCGTTGGAACGAAAGCGCCTTCTTCATATTCTGGACCTGGAGAAAAAAAAGACAGCACCTCGATTGGATCACCCCGGGGCCTTCCGCCCCATAGTAACCAGGTCGCCCAAGATGTTAAGGGTTCTGAAAGAGGCTGAACTTCATGCGGCAAGTGATGTCCCGGTACTGATCACGGGAGAGAGCGGAACGGGTAAGGAACTCCTTGCAAGAGCCGTTCACGCGGCGAGCCCGCGATCCAAATTTCCTTTCTTAGCGGTCAACATGGCGTCCCTCACGGGAACTCTCTTTGATGCGGAATTTTTTGGGCATTCACGGGGGGCCTTCACCGGGGCGGAAAAAGACCGGGCAGGCTACCTCCAACACGCGAATCGGGGGACCCTTTTCTTGGATGAGATAGGCACTCTGGCCCCTGACCTTCAAGGGAAATTGCTCCGGGTTCTCCAAGAGGGCGAGTATATCAAGTTAGGCACCGATATCCCGAAAAAGATCGATATCCGTTTTGTAGCAGCCACAAACGCGGACCTGGAAGTATTGATGGCCAAGGGCCGGTTCCGCAAGGATCTATATTATCGCTTGAAGGGGGCATGGCTCCACCTGCCTCCTCTGCGTGAGCGAAGGGAGGATATCCCTTTGCTGATCGAAAGATTTCTCAAGGAATCAGGTGTTCCGTCCGTGGTTTCAAGAATTGATGAAGAGGCCATGGACCTGCTCCTTAATTATTCTTATCCGGGAAACATTCGTGAGCTTAGGTCCATTATTGAGTCCGCCGTGAACCTTTCACGGGGAGGAACTATCACCGCCAGCACCCTCCACCCGGATCTTCGCAGACATGGAAGGGAGAGGAGACAGGGGGTTAAGGAAGCCTCTCGGGTGCTCCGCCCTTTGTCTGAAGTGGAGAAGGAGCACATTCTTGCCGTTTACAAGTACACGGGTAGAAACAAGTCTAGAACAGCCAGGCTCCTGGGCATTGGTTTGAACACATTGAGAAGAAAATTGGCGGCATACGGAGAATACTGATGGGCCGGCTGGCAGGCTGTGAAACATTCCCTTGATTTTACAGGTTAAAGTATTATGTTAACTAGTAAGGTTTTGTTTTGAAAGGCCTTTTTTCTTGCTCGCGGGGCTGTGCCTTGAATCCGAATTTGGTTTATTTTTCCTGAAATATGCTTTTTAATAATACAATATGACTATTGGCCTGCATCATCTCGGCACTCGGGACCTGCTGCCGGCCCATGGTTTTTACAACCGCTTGAATATCCGGTATTTCACGTACGGATTGATTCCTCAATAGTTCGAGTTGGACAAATTTCATGAATCGAGGTGAATGAAAATAATGGAGAAAAAACGCGCCGCTTCCGGGATTCCTGGTTTGGACAGGATTCTGAAAGGAGGTTTCCTGCCGGGGCTTACCTACATGCTGGTGGGAAGGCCCGGAACCGGAAAAACCATATTTTCTATTCAATGGTTGCTGGAGGGAAAAAGGCAACAAGAGAAGGGACTCTTCATCACGCTGGTGGAGTCCGCGGAAATGATCGAACGTAATGTTTCGGGTTTCGGTTGGAATCTGGAGGGAATCGATATAATGGATTTGTCCCGGGATACAAGGGATACAGACCTTGAATTGGGTGAATATCACGTTTTTCCGGCTACCGAGGTGGAGCAGATTCCCGTGTGGAAAAATATCCGGGAAGCCGTCGCTCAAAGGCGACCCAAACGGGTTGTTATTGATTCCATCACCCAGCTGCAACAAGGCTCAACCGATGTATACCAGTTTCGCCGGCACCTGCTTTCCCTGATCCGGTTTATGAGGGAGATGGGAGCAACAACAATTGTCCTGTTTGAGCCTACCGACTTGCTTCGGGAGACTTCGGTCGCCTCGGTGGTGGACGCCATCCTATGCCTCCACAAGGAGATTTCCCCTGAGCGAGTGATCGATTTACGCAGTTTACAGGTAGAGAAATACCGAGGCTCCGACTTCATCCCCGGGCGCCATCCCATGAGAATCGGTCCCACAGGCATTGTGCTTTTCCCTCATGTTGTGGAAAGCCCGAGGGAAGTGCCCCTGGGAACCGAAACCCTGGGAACCGGTGTTCCGGAGATTGACGAGTTGATCGGCGGAGGCCTGGAATCGGGTACCGCGACGGTCATCAGCGGGCCTTCGGGAACAGGAAAGAGCACCCTCGGCACTCGAATTCTTGTCGAGGCGGCCAGCTCAGGCAAGTCGGCCGTCCTGTATACTTTTGAGGAGACCGTGCGATCTATTCTGCTGCGGTCCCGGAACCTGGGGCTCCCATTGGAGTCGTTGCTGGAGTCGGGGACCCTCAGGATCAGACAGGTGAACACCCTGGACTTATACCCCGACGAATTCCTTCAAAGGGTGAGGGAAACGGTGGAGGAGGAGGGATGCGAAATTGTGATGCTGGACAGCCTCAGGGGATACCAGCTTGCGATGGAGCAATTTGGGTCCCATGTGGCCCATCTCCAAAACATGTTCATATATCTGAAGGGTCGAGGATGTACCGTCCTTTTGATCAACGAGACGGAGAATCTCACAGGTCATTTGAAAATGACGGAGACGGGCATCAGTTTCCTCGCCGACAACATCATCCTGCTGCGATATTACGAGTACGGAGGAGAGATCGTTCGGGTGCTCGGATGCATGAAGAAGCGGCTTGGATTGTCCAAAAATGAACTTAGGGAGTTGATCATTGATTCGGGGGGTATTCGGGCTGGGCGACGGGTTCGGGAACTCCGGAATTACCCTTCAGATCGCCTGGATGCCGAGCCCCGTAAAACCGGGACCTAGGATGTTTGAATGGCCGGTAGCGCCCATACGATCGCTGTTCTGTTTTTCAATCCCACCGACAGGGAACTCCTGGGTGATTTCATCGCCTCTTTGGGTCACCGTACTGTATTTCCAGATATCTCTCGGGTGGATTCCAGGAAATGGGCGGGGATCAGCCTCGTTATCATCGACGAGCCCACGGCCCGCCGCCATGGGAAAAGACTCATAGACATCAAAAAACGTTCGGAAACCTTCCTCGGGCTCCTGATCGGAGTCAGGGAAAAGACCGTCATCCCGCTTTGGATGAAGCTGGGCTTCGACGATGTCTTGCTTCTGCCCCTGACTAAAGCTGAATTGCGAGCCCGCCTATCCACGTTGCTTCATGTCAGGGAGCAGTCCTGCGAACTGGTGGAACAGCACGGGGCCATGTTCAAGGCCCTGGTCGAATCCTCTTCCGACCACATCTTCATTTTGAACGAAAAAGGTGTTTTCTTGTTGAGCAACGGGAAAGCAGGGCCCCTGGAGCGTGGTAAAGATGTTGCATTGCCAGGCCGTTCCATCCACGAGGTGTTTCCCCCTGGGGTCGCGGGATTCATTGCCGGGCAATTGGGAAGGGTCTTTTCTGATAAGGAGGCCTTGGAATTCGATCTCTCTGTTTGCGGAAAAGGGGAGATCGGCTATTATCTGTTCACTCTCTTTCCCATCTTCCGGGGCGACGGAGTTTGGGCTGCTGGGGGAATCTGTCGCGATATCACCCGGTTGCGGCAAGGAGAAGAGAGACTTAAGGCCACCATCCGGGAGAAGGAAGTCCTCCTGCGGGAGCTTTGCCATCGGACCAAGAACAACATGCAGGTCATTATGTCCATGCTCCATATGCAATCCCTGGGAATCAAGGATGAGGGTGTGAGAGAGGCATTCGGGGAGATCGAGAACAAGATCCAGTCCATGGCCTTGGTCCACCAGAAACTTTATCAGGGCAAGAGCCTTTCAAGGGTTGATCTCAAGGACTATATCCAGGATTTGGTTCGCTACCTTTCCAGAAGCTATCGGGAGGATTCCGAGAGGATTCGGATCAGGACGGATCTTGAGGGGGTGTCTGTGAGTATCGACTCGGCGGTCCCCTGTGGGCTGATCATCAACGAGTTGGTGTCCAACGCCTTCAAGCACGCCTTTCCCGGAAAGCGCAAGGGGGAAATCTTGATTTCCCTGAAGCGGCGCGGTGAAATCGAGCTGGGTGTGGGTGATGACGGGATCGGCCTTCCCGAGGGATTCGTCATTGGGAAGTCCCTCACCCTGGGGCTTTCCACGGTGGTGACCCTAGTGGAACACCAACTACGAGGGGAAATCGAACGAGTGAGGGCCGAGGGAACCCGATTCCGGATCCGGTTCAAAGACCCCTCTTACAAGGCAAGGGTTTGAGGTGGACGATCGCCATGGCGAAGGCGAAGATCATGATCGTCGAGGACGAGGCCATAACGGCGGTTTCAATACGGAGGGTCTTGATGATCCAGGGATACGAAGTCTGCGAACTCGCAGCCACGGGGGAGCAGGCGATCGAAAGGGTCGAGAAGGAGAGGCCCGACCTGGTGCTCATGGACATACTGCTTGCCGGGAGCATGGACGGCATCGAGGCGGCCAGGGAAATCCAAAGGCGCTTGGATATCCCGGTTGTTTTCCTGACCGGATACCATGACGAAGATCTGTTGGAGAAGACCCGGCATCTGAAATCCGTTTCCTTCCTGTTGAAACCTTTTAACCCGCAGGATGTCCAGTGGGAAATCGATCAGGCCCTTCAAAAACATACGAGGAAGAAGCGGGGTTGAACACCGGATAGGCAAGGGTTTCGTTTTGGACCCTCCCGAAACGGCATCCTTATTATATAACCCTCTAGATTTCTGATTCTTTTTACCCCTTCATGTTCCATTTTGGCACAAGAGAATTTTCCCCATCCAACTTTTCAAAAGCCTTGGATCAAAAGACCTTCATGTATTTTAACCCCCTTATTTCATAGAGTTTTTTTAGATATCCCCACAGGACTTTCTCCACTGGCACGAACAATGCTTGAATTTAGGGTAAATCGGCCCTTTCCGGAAGCACGGAAAGGGGTCACCGGATCGAATGGCGGCAGTCTCCATACTGCAAAAGCAATTTAACCCAGCCGGGGTGAAGGAAGAATGAGAATCCTGATCGTAGATGACGAAAAAATCCTTGTCGAAAGCCTGGTAAGGGGCCTCAAGAGCCGTGGGTATGGGGTCATCGGAACCCTTACGGCGGAAGAAGGTCTCTCAAAGCTCCATATTCACCATGACGTGGACCTGGTCCTGACGGACCATGTCATGCCGGATATAAACGGGATCGAATTATTGAAAAGAATTCGGCAGATCCGGAAGGATCTTCCCGTGATCATGATGACGGCTTACGGAGAAAAGTATTTGGTCATAGAGGCGATGAGGAACGGTTGTAGCGGTTTTATTGAAAAGCCTTTCAGCCTCGACGAACTGGTCAGGGAAATCGAGAGGGCCAAGGGACATGTTTTCAAAGATCCAGCCTCTCCCCATTCACAAGAAAGCGTCCCGAAACTGCTTCACCAGATCAACAATCCCCTCATGACCATCCTGGGAAACGCGGAATTGGGCATGTTTGAACTGGAGAACCAAGATGCTACCAGGAGTCGTCTGGAACGGATCATCCAGGCGACGGAAGAGATTCGGGAACTGAACAGGATGATCCTGGACCCGGGCTGGAGAACCGGGAAAAGAGCTGAGAATCTGGATCTCGTTAATCTCCTCAAGGAGTGCCTGGGGTTTTTTAAGGATCTCATGAGGGTCAAGGGGGTGGATCTTATTGGGGAATTGCCTGAAGGGGGGAGGCTCAGGGTGAAGGGCGACCGGTTCAGGCTTAGGCAGGTCTTCAGGAACCTTATTATGAACGCCGTCGAAGCCATGGACGAGAAAGAAAAGAAGAGACTCAAGGTTACGGCGAAACAGTTGTCTTCTTCCTCATTTGTATGGGTCTCCTTCGAAGACACAGGATGGGGCGTTTCCACGGATCTCCTGGGAAAAATTTATGAACCTTACATTACCTCCAAGGAGAACGGTACGGGCCTCGGTCTCACGGTGGTGCGGGACATCGTGAGGGAACACGGAGGAAGGATAGAAGTGATGAGCAGGGTGGGAGAAGGTACGACCTTCAGGGTTTTCCTGCCCGGGGTTAACGGCAGGGCGCTTATGGGGCACGCGCCGGCCTGAAATCCGGGCCGATCGAATCGGCCCTGTGGAGGGAGAGACCATGGAGGGAAAAGAGAAGGAAAGAAAGATGAGAGAAAAGATCGAAAAGGCCTCGGACATGGAAGCCGCCCTTTATCTCGTGGGACTTTTGGTGGGCCCGCCAGGTCCCACGGCTTCAGTCATTGAGTTGGCCGAGGAGACGGCGGGAAAAATGACGAATCCATGGGCGGCGGGGTTGTTAAAAGATATTTTAAGGGAAATCCGGGAGAGAGAAAAGCGGCAGAGAAATGAAGAATGGAGTGGGGGAAATAAAAGGGGGGAAGATCAGGGAGATGGACAATGGCTGAAAGCGAGTCTTTGAACGAACACAGGGAATTTCTCGAAGGATTCATCGCGGATTCCAGGGAGATGCTTGATGAAGTGGAACCGATCCTTGTTGAGTTGCAGCAGGCCTTCGAAACCGAGGGCCAAGTAGATCGGGAAACCCTGAATGCTGTTTTCCGTCTTTTTCACTCAATAAAAGGTGCTGCCGGGTTTTTGAACCTTGAGAACGTAAGCAATGTAACCCATGCAGCGGAGACTTTTCTTAACCACCTCCGGGAAGGCCGGGTGGAACTTGACGATACCCGAATGGACTTGATCTTCAAGGCAGCGGATTTCATCCGGAGACTTCTTGAGAAAGTCGAAGAGGAAGGGAAGGATGGGGGAGTAGAACCCGAAACGGAAGACATCATACAGGGGCTTAAAAGCGCAGGAGTGACCAGTATGTCCGATTTTCCTCCAGGAACTGTGGATCCGCAACCGGTTGACCCGGATTCTGGGTCGGAAGACCCTGAAGAGATTCAGCTGGTTGTTACCCCTGAGATGAAAAAGCAGTTCATCGAGGAATCCTTTGAGTTGTTGGACAGCGTGGAACAGGCACTCCTGGCCTTGGAAAATGCCCACAATTCCTCTGAATCTCTCGGTCATGCCTTCCGGTGTCTCCACAGCTTCAAGGGAAATTGTGGATTCTTCGGTTACCGGGATCTGGAGCGCCTGAGCCATAAGAGCGAAACGGTGCTTGATTGGATGAAGAAGGGTAAGGCTGAAGTTAACGGGGACAACATCGGCACCCTGCTCCGGATCGTAGATACACTCCGTACAGGCATATCAGGATGTTCCCAGGGGGAGTCCGGCGATATCAAGGGGTGCGATCTTCTTCTGAACCTCCTCGACGACATGATCCCTGCATCAAAACAGGCCGCACTTTCTTCCGGCCCACAGCCTATCGGCGAGATCCTTATCGAGCGGGGAGACGTGACCCAGGAGGCTGTTGGGATAGCCCTTGAAATGCAGCAAAGGCCCCTGGGGGAGATCCTCGTGGACATGGGGAGGGTCTCTCCGGATGCCGTCCAATCGGCCCTCTCCGTCCAGGAGAAACAAGGCAAAAAGAGATTGGAAAGAAGAGACATCCGGGTGGATCTGGATAAGGTAAACGAATTGAATGACCTGGTAGGGGAATTGGTGACAGCCCAGGCCATGGTCATCCGGAATCCCGACCTCGAAGGCCATGAGTTTGAAAATTTCGAAAAGGCGGCCCATCATCTGCAGCAGGTTACTTCAACCCTCCAGGACGTGGCCATGTCTCTTCGAATGGTTCCCGTTTCGGGGCTTTTCAGGAAGATGATGCGCTTGGTCCATGACCTTTCCCGCAAGTCCGGCAAGAAGGTTAACCTGGAGATGACAGGTGAAGAGACGGAGATGGACAAGACGGTCATCGAGCTTATATCCGATCCCCTTGTTCACATAATTCGAAATGCGGTGGATCATGGAATCGAACCGCCCGAGGTACGCAAAAGAGCAGGCAAAGCACCGGTTGGAACGGTTTTCCTGGAGGCGATGCACGAAGCGGGAGAAGTATGGATCAAGGTTGGCGACGACGGAAGAGGCCTGGACAAGGAGAAGATCAGGGCGAAAGGAATAGAGAAAGGTCTTATCCGTGAAGGCGACGCCCTTAAGGACGAGGAGATCTACAGGCTCATTTTCGAACCCGGGTTTTCAACCGCTGAAAAAATCACGGACATTTCCGGAAGGGGTGTGGGAATGGACGTGGTAGGGAAGAATATCGAACAATTGAGCGGCCGCGTGGACGTGCAGAGCACGCCGGGGCAAGGGACCACCATCATCCTTCGAATCCCCCTTACACTGGCCATCATAGAAGGAATGCTCGTCCGATCAGGTGAGGCACGTTACGTGATCCCCCTTTCCGCCATCAGGGAATCGTTCAAACCCGAGTCGAGCAACGTGGTTTCACTTCCCGGGGGACAGAATATGGTCAGGGTTAGGGAAGATTTGATCCAAGTGGCTCGTCTTGTGGATTTGTTTCACCTGGGAGACGGGAATGGAAAAGGAGAAGAAGAGATATTGGTAATCCTGGATGACCGAGGAAAGTCCTTCGGGCTCTTGGTCAACGAGATCCTGGGCCAGATGGAAACCGTAATCAAAGGGTTGCCCAGGTACATAGGGGCTGTAAAAGGCGTCTCCGGATGCACCATCCTGGGAGACGGGGACGTGAGTCTGATCCTTGATGCCGGGGGAGTCATTAAAAGGGCGGGGCTTTGAGGGTCGGGGAAAGTGATAGGATCCGGAGCCCTTAAACTTGGGAAGCTAGGAGGAAGGACATGGACAAAGAGAAGGAACTGCTGCAGGAGGAATTCCTGGAAGATGAGGATGAGGATACCCAAAAGGACAAGTTTCTTACATTCCGGGTAGGGAAGGAGGATTATGGAATCGAGATCCGCCATGTGACTGAGATCATAGGCATCCAAAAGATCACCGCAGTCCCGGACATGCCCGAGTTCGTAAAGGGAGTGATCAACCTCAGGGGAAAAGTGATTCCTGTCCTGGACCTGTCCTGGACATGCGAAGACGCTTTTCGCTGGAGGACCGCGATTATGACGAGCGGACCTGCATCGTGGTGGTGAATGTTGCGGAAACGGCCGTGGGATTGGTGGTGGACACGGTCAATGAGGTGGCTGATATCCCGGAGGAGCGGATCGAGCCTGCGCCGGAGATCAACAAAGAGGGCAACAATCTTATGATCCAGGGCCTTGGCAAGGTGGGTGAGGAGGTAAAAATTCTCCTCGACGTGAATAAATTGCTCAATGGGCAAACGCCTGAACCCCCGGCAGGGGCGGGACGTATTTCTTCAGAGATCTTCAGACGCTTCACCTGATCCGGGACCATGTCATCCCTCAAGTGCGGTCCAGGAGATACATCAAGGTCTGGGACGCGGGGTGCGCCATGGGCCCGGAGCCCTATTCTCTGGCCATTGTGCTGAGGGAGAGCATGGGTCCCACGTTCAGGAATGTCAGGATATACGCCACCGATATCGACGAGAGCGGGCATTTCGGGGAAATCGTCACCAACGGGATTTATCCGAAGGAACAGGTCAAGAGAATCCCTAAGGAACTATTTGAAAAGTACTTCAGGGAGAATGGAAAACCGGATCAGTTTATCATTGCGGAAGAGCTGAGGAAGTGTGTGGAGTATCAACAACACGATCTCTTGAGCCTGAAACCTATAGCAACCGGCTTGGCCTTGATTCTCTGCAAGAATGTCCTTCTGCATTTCAAAGAAGATGAGCGTGTGGAAGTTATCAAGATGTTCCAGGGTGCCCTTGAGAGAGGAGGGTTCCTGGCCATGGAGCAGACCCAGAAGATGCCCCGGAAAGTCGCAGGGCTGTTTGAACCCGTGGTTGCTAATGCACAGTTGTTTCGGAAACTGGGTTAGGCGCGTAGGGGAATAGTTGAGTGATCGAGTGGCGGGGTTGAGGGTTGATTGTGAAGGTATTGAATCTTACAAGAGATAGCCGGTCCATCTATACGTCTAATGCGTACCTTGTCCTTGGCAACCACAACGCACTGGATGACTTGAACACTCTCGTGGATGTGGGGAGAGATCCTTTGATCATAGATAGGATAAATGAAGCGCC
>JAFDEE010000050.1 GCA_019310525.1 Deltaproteobacteria bacterium
AAATCTGAGCCTGACGCAGCTTGGTCGCGCCGTAGCCGCGGCGAAGGCGGAAGATTGGGGAAATGAGGGCGTTTTTCGAAGGTCTCCGGACGTATTCATATCGAAGAAGGACAATATCGTTGATCGATCAGTGCATTTGATGCTTTCAATCCACCCGTCCATCTTTCTTTTCGCCTTCCCGGGCATTCCAACCCCAGCTTGATGCGCCGATCATTTCTATTGGAAAATACCCTGTGTAAACAGGCTGTCACGGCTGGATTCTTTGTGGACGCAGGATTCAAGAGGAGATCCCTTTAATTGAATCCTGAGGAGGAGACGTGAAATCGGAAAGATAAGTTGAATGAAAAAGGAGGAAATTAACAGGAGGTTCATATGAGCAAGAGACAGGCTCAATTTCGCTTCGAAGATACTTTTTATTCGGATATCAGTAACTTGGCAGGTACTGAAGGGGTCACGGTATCTGAAGTGGTAAGAAACGCCTTGAAATTTTACATGGCGGTCTACGAGAGAACCAAAGGCAAGAAATCAAAGCTTTACCTGGAGTATGATGAACCCGGAAAGGAAAAATGTGAACTCGTTTTGCCGTGGATGATATGAAGAGGCGAGGATAAGCCGGTTTCTCCTTCCGGGGATCTTCGCTGGCTCTTAATGGAAGATTGCGAATGCCGGTGGTCTGTCAAGAATCCCGGCCCCTGAAGGGGGAAAGACCCAAGAACAGAATAACGGAATACAAAAGAGACGAAAGGTCCCGAGGTTTCGGGACCTCTCTTTTTCTGCCCCTATTTCACTCCCAAAAAGGAATATTTCAAGATTGTTTATGCAAGATTCAGGTAGAAGGGAACTTAAACCCGGATTATGCAATTGCCGATTTTGCCGAATCTGCTGCGTTGCAAGGCGCTTGAAGTACTAAAAAGTACGTCTTCGCACCTTGCGCCTTGCATCTTCGGCAAACTTGGCAATCCCGAAGGGTGACGAATTTTGAATGAATTTGATGTTTCAGGACTGCACTTTTTCGGGGGATGTAATCTGACCTGAAAAGATGTCCAACAGTCCACAATCATTAAAGAAATAACTTCTTTCAAGATTTGTCATGCATAATCTGGGTTAAAGATCCGAGGCACTTGAAAACCCCCCGGCTTTGTCCTACACTCTTTTTGACCGGCCTCCTTCCGAGGCTTGGTCTTTCCTGGAGTTGCCGGGTTCACCGCGTAAGAAGAGGAACCGGATCTCGGGTATACCCCGTCTCGGGGTCTTCTACGAATAGGGGAGGCAGATGAAGGAGGAGGCATGAGAGAGCGAGGAAGCGGGATTCTTCTTCACCTGACCTCCCTTCCCTCACCTTTCGGCATCGGGGACTTGGGTCCCTGGGCTTACCGGTTCGCGGATTTCCTGGCGGAAACCAGGCAGCGGTTCTGGCAGATCCTGCCCTTGAATCCTACCGATCCGGTCCATTTCAATTCTCCTTATCACACGCCGTCGGCATTCGCGCTGAATCCCCTCTTGATCAGCCCGGAGATCCTTTCCCGGGACGGCTGGTTGCCTGGTGACATCGCTTCTTCTATCCTCTTTCCCCCAGAAGAGATTGATTATGAGAGGGTGATTCCACTAAAAGAGGATCTCCTGGATCGGGCCTTCGGCCGGTTCAAGGAGAGCGGCGCCCGGGAAGAATACGAGGCTTTTTGCCTGGAGGAGGCGGAATGGCTCGAGGACTACACCTTGTTCTCCTGCCTGAAGGTCCACTTTCAAGGGAAGCCGTGGAATGAGTGGCCTGCGGAGCTGCGCGACAGGGAGCCCGGGGCCCTGGAGAGAGCGAAGAAGGAATTTGCGGTCGGCATCGAGAAAGAAAAATTCCTGCAGTATCTTCTCTTCAGGCAGTGGAGGGAGCTGAAGGCCTATTGCAACGGGAAAGGAATCCAGTTCATCGGGGATTTCCCGATCTATATGGTTCACGACAGTGTGGATGTGTGGTGCCGCCCGGAGCTTTTCGAACTGGACGAGGAGAAAAGGCCGCGCGCCGTTTCAGGCGTTCCTCCGGACTACTTCAGCGAAACGGGGCAACTCTGGGGAAATCCCGTGTATCGCTGGGAGGTGATGAAAGAAGAGGGATATGCCTGGTGGATCCGGCGGGTGGCCCATAACCTGAAGTTGTTTGATTGGGTCAGGGTGGATCATTTCCGAGGGTTCGTGGCCTACTGGGAGGTGCCCGCAGGAGAAGACCATGCAATCAATGGACGATGGGTGGAGGCACCGGCCCTGGACTTTTTCTCCCGCTTGAAAAGAGTTTTTCCCTCTCTCCCCTTCATCGCCGAGGACCTTGGAGTCATTACCCCGAATGTCACGGAGATCATGGAGCATTTCGGCTTTCCTGGAATGAAGATACTCCTGTTCGCCTTTGGAGACCCTGAGGGAAAGAATCCCTATCTGCCCCACAACCACGTAAAAAACGGCATCGTATACACAGGAACCCATGACAACAACACCTCCAGGGGGTGGTTCGAGAAGGATGCCACCGAGGTGGAAAGAGCGAACCTTGTCCGTTACCTGGGAAGGGAGGTGACTCCGGATACGGTCCACCGGGAACTGACGCGTCTGGCCATGATGTCGGTCGCCAGGTGGGCCGTCATTCCCTTGCAGGATTGGCTCGGCCTCGGGGAGGAGGCTCGGATGAACCGTCCTGCCACCAGCGATCATCAGAATTGGAAGTGGCGGCTCTTGCCCGAGCAACTCACCCCTTCCCTGGCTGAGGAGATCCTGGAGATGACGCAGATCTACGGGAGGGCCTGAGGACGAAATCTTACGGAAATCGCCGGAGATCTGGTAGAATGGGGAAAAAGGAAGGGTCCTGACCCGGGGCCCGTTTAATGTCCCAATCCGGGAATGGGAGAAAATCCTTTGCCTTAAGGCAGAAGATATTAGTGGGATCGTTTTTTGAGTAGGGTTCAAGGATTCAAGGGGTCCAGGGTTCGAGTGAGAAATCGGGATTTAAGGAAAGATGATTTTCACTTGACCACTTGAACTCTCGACCCCTTGGCCCCTAAAATTATCGGCTTCAGCCGATAGCAGTTTACAGCCTGATCGGTCGATCGGCTTGACCCCTCGCTTTTCACCATGAACCTGTTGGCCATTATAGCAGACCTGCGGTTCCAGGATGTCCTGGACATCCTGTTTCTGGCCGTGGTGACCTATCACCTCTACCTCTGGTTTCGAGGCACCAAGGCCTTCAAGGCCCTGGTAGGGCTCCTGGTCCTTGGGGTGGTTTATACCTTGGCGCGAAGTTGGGGATTGTTCTTGACAACCTGGGTCTTCCAGGTCTTTTGGCAGGTCCTGGTCATCCTGTTGATCATCCTTTTTCAGTCCGAGATCCGTCAGGTCCTTGAAAGAGTGAATCCCCTGAAGAAAATCGGTTTTCACAGGAAACGGGAAAGGGAAAGCTGGATCGAAGCGTTGTCAGGGGCCGCCTGGGCTCTGGCCGAGCGTGGGATCGGAGCTTTGATTATAGTGGAGAGACTGGACCGGGTGGACGAGTGGATCACCGGGGGGTTGGAACTGGAAGGGCAACCGACGCCTGAATTCCTCACGAGTGTCTTTCATAAGGACTCTCCCCTTCATGACGGTGCCGCCTTGATTCGGGACGGCCATGTAGTGCGGGTCGCTGGATTCCTACCTCTAACTTCAGCTGAAGGCCTCCCAAAGGCATGGGGGACAAGGCACCGGGCGGCCCTGGGATTGTCAGAGCGGTGTGACGCCCTGGTGATCGCGGTTTCGGAGGAGCGGGGCGAGGTGTCTCTGGCCCGGGGAAACCGGATGGATCCGGTCGAGAACAGGGAGAACCTCAGAGGGGCCCTGGCCCTGGCGATGGGGCCCACGACCCCTCCGGAAGAGAGTCCATGGGAGACCTTCCGGTCTTTTTTCACCCGAAATTGGAAGGTCAAGCTCGGGACCCTCACCCTCGTATGTCTCCTGTGGATCCTTTTGGCCGGACAGCAGGATTTTGAGGTTAGCCTGGGGGTTCCCCTGGAGGTGAGAGGGGTGCCGAAGGGAATGGAGATAGTGGATCCCCTCAACCCGGAGGTGAATATCCGGGTCCGGGGGCTTCGAAAGGATGCCAGCACCCTGGACGAGCGGAACATCCTCGCAGAGGTGGACGTATCCTCGGCCGCGAAGGGAAGGCGGGTCTTTCCCATCACCCGGGAACACATTTCCCTCCCCAACGACCGGGTCTACATCGTGAAGATCGAACCTTCTCAGATCACCTTTACCTTCAGGGAGACACCCGGATTCAAGTCCCGCTCTCCCTGATGGCCGCTGGTGAAAGTAGACATTTACCCGCAGGATTCCAGGGGCTAAGGGTCCCCGTGGTTATGTAGTTGACCCTGATCGACACTTACATTCGAGGAAGGAAGTATGATCACTCCCATCAGAACCATCGATGTCAAACCAAAGGTCCCGGGGCCCCTGGCGGCCCTCAGGACCCTTTCGGAAAATCTCTGGTTCATGTGGAATCACGATGCTGAAAACCTGTTCCGGAGGATCAACCAGGACCTCTGGGAAGAGCTGCGTAAGAATCCTGTGGAATTTCTCGGACGTATCCCCCAGGACGACATGGCGGCCCTTGCCACGGACGAGGGTTTTCTTGCTCACCTGGCCAGGGTCAAGGAAGAATTCGACCGCTACATGTCCCAGAAACCCGGTCCCGGGATCTTTGGGTCAGTGGGAGAGCCCTTTACGGTCGCCTACTTCACGGCCGAGTGCGGAGTGGCGGATTGCCTGCCCATCTACTCGGGAGGGTTGGGTATCCTCTCCGGCGACCATCTCAAGTCTGCGAGTGATTTGAATTTGCCGGTCATCGGCGTCTCCCTGGCTTACCAAAAGGGGTATTTCAGACAGTACCTCACTCCGGACGGCTGGCAGATGGAGACCTATCCCATCAATCATTTCAACACCCTACCCACGACCCCGGTGCGGAACGGGGAGGGACGCCCCTTGGAGGTTCGGGTCGACTTGAAGGGGGAAGAAGTGGCGGTTCGGGCCTGGCAGGTCCGCATCGGGCGGAGCCGCCTCCTTCTCTTGGACACCAACCTGAAGGAAAATTCCAGGGAAGCAAGGCACATTACTTCTCAGCTCTATGGGGGGGACCGGGAGATGCGTATTCGCCAGGAGATTATCCTGGGGATCGGCGGGGTCAGGCTCCTGAAGACCATGGGCGTCAACCCGGCGGTTTACCACATGAACGAGGGCCACTCGGCCTTTGCCGCCTTCGAGCGTATCCGGTCCCTCAGGGCGGAAGAGGGCTTGACCTTCAACGAGGCCCTCGAATTCGTCCGATGCACGAGTGTGTTTACGACACACACCCCGGTGCCGGCGGGAATCGATACCTTTCACCCGGACCTGATGAGAACCTATTTCGAAGGCTTTGCCAAGGAAATGGGCATCAGCCTTGATGTCCTCCTGGGGTTCGGCCGCCAGGATCCCCGCAACAGGGAAGAGGAGTTTTGCATGGCGGTGCTGGCTTTTAGAACTTGCACCTGGAACAATGCGGTAAGCCGTCTTCACGAAAAAGTGAGTCGCCGAATGTGGCAGGGTGTGTGGCCCAAGACGCCCGAGATCGATCTCCCGATCGTCCACGTGACAAACGGGGTCCACATTCCTTCCTGGATTTCGGGCGGTATGGCGGAGAACTATGACCGTTACCTGGGCCCGAGGTGGATCGAGGACCCGGACAACGTGAAGGTGTGGGAACGGGTGGAAAAGATCCCCGATACGGAACTGTGGCGGGCCCATGAGAGGGGGCGGGAGCGGCTTGTGGCTTTCACCCGCAAGAGACTGAAAGGTCAACTGGCTAGGCGGGGTGTCTCCAATCGGGATCTCGCGGTTGCGGAAGAGGTCCTCAATTCCGAAGCCCTGACCATCGGTTTCGCCCGAAGATTCGCTCCTTACAAGAGAGCTCACCTGGTGATCCGGGATATTGAAAGACTGAAAACCATCCTTACCAATAAAAAATACCCGGTTCAGATCATCTTTGCCGGGAAGGCCCATCCCCAGGACAGGGAAGGGAAGGAACTCATCAAACAACTGGTCGGAATTTGTGACCAAGAGGACCTCCGGCGGCACATGGTCTTCTTGGAGGACTATGATATCGAGGTGGCACGGCACATGGTTCAGGGCGTGGACGTATGGCTCAACACCCCGCGAAGGCCCCTCGAGGCCTGCGGGACCAGCGGTATGAAGGCCGTAGCAAACGGGGCCCTCCACCTGAGCGTGCTGGACGGCTGGTGGGAAGAAGGCTATGACAAGGATATCGGTTGGGCCATCGGCAGGGGCGAAGAGTACGACGATCCGGAATTCCAGGATGATCTCGAGAGCCGGGCCCTTTACGATATCCTGGAAAAGGACGTTGTGCCCCTTTTCTACGACAGGGGAGCCGACGGCCTGCCCAGACGATGGCTCGCCATGATGCGGGCCTCACTGCATAGGCTCTGTCCTATGTTCAATACCCACAGGATGGTGGCCGAGTACTGGGACCGCTTTTACCTCCCCGCGGCCGAGTTGGGATGGAGGCTGAGGGTGGGGGGATGGAAAACCTTGAAGGGAATGGCCCGGTGGCGGGAGCGGGTCATGTACAACTGGTCGGAGATATCCATCCGCGACATCCGCCTGGAAGAGGTCGTTGATATCGAAGTAGGGGATTCCTTCCATGTCGAGGCCGATGTCTTCCTGGGGGAACTGGAGCCCAAAGACGTGATTGTGGAGGCTTATTGCGGCCGCCTGAGCCCTTCGGACCAGTACACAGACCGGTTCACCTGGGTCATGGAACCCATCGGGGCGGCGGAGGACAGGGTCTACCACTACCAGTGCGATATCCGGTTCGAAGAGGTGGGGCATTACGGGATAAACATCCGGATCACACCCAATCATCCCAATTCCGTGATCCGGCACGCCATGGGATTGGTGATTTGGGATCAGAGGTGAAAGAGCATGGAGAAGATGACCATTGACGGCGTTGAGATCCAATTGAGCCAACCCGACGAGGTTCCCATGAGATGGGTGGGGCGGGAGGAACTTGTCACCCAGGTGCTGGCGGCCTGGATGGTGCTTGGAGAGGACGACCTACCCCTGAATCCCCGGCTCGTGGGAAAACCGGGGGTGGGAAAGACCACCCTTGCCTACTATGCTGGCCGACTCCTGGGAAAACCCGTCTACCTCTTCCAGGCAACCATGGATACCCGCCCGGAAGACCTGATCCTGACCCCGGTGATTTCTGATGAGAAGAAAATCAAGTACATGGCCAGTTCCATTGTCTCGGCCATGGTCAAGGGAGGGATCGCCATCATCGACGAGGGGAACCGGATGAGCGAGAAAAGCTGGGCCTCCCTTGCCCCCCTCATGGACCGGAGGCGGTATGTGGAATCCGTGGTGGCGGGGATCAAGATCAAGGCCCATCCCGGTTTCCGCCTCTGTACCACCATGAACGATGACGCCAGCACCTTCGAGCTTCCGGAGTATATCCATTCACGGCTTCAACCGCGCATTTTCATCGATTTCCCGGAGCGGGACGAAGAACTCATGATCCTCCGGGACAATCTTCCTTATGCGGATCGAGGGATCCTGGAATACGTCGTGGATTTTCTCCAGGCGGCCCACGGGGCCGGGGAGCCATACTCGGTCAGGGACGGGATCAACATCGCAAGCTATGCCCTCAAGAGGCTCGCATGCAACGGGGGAGGTGCCTCTCCCGGGGAGCAGGACAGGAAACTGGGACCTTACATGAAAGAGGCCGCTTCCATGATCCTGGATTCCACGGCTGCGGAATATTTCGGAATGCTGATGGATGAGGAGAATGGAAAGCCATAATTTCTCCTGGAAAAATATTCGTTTCGTTCCCGTCGTCCATAACCGGATGGAGTTCGCCGTCGAGGTGAGACGGCAGTTTGAGGAATTCAGGCCCGACGGGGTGGCGGTGGAGTTCCCGCCCACCTTGAAGGATCAGGTACTCCGGGCGGTCAAAAGGCTGCCCCTGCTTTCGGTGGTCTACTACCAGGAAGGGGACGGGACACTGGCCTACCTGGTCATTGAACCTACGGACGGACAGGTGGAGGCCCTCAGGCTGGCCCTGGAGAAGGATATCCCGGTCCACTTCATTGACCGGGATACGGAAGGCTACCCCGCAAATCGCTATTCCCTGCCCGATCCTTATGCTGTGACCAGAATCGGCCATTACGCTTATTGCGAGGCCTATTTTCGGATCTTCAAGGACCGGGACCCTCCGCCGAAGGACCGGCTCCGGGAAAAATCCATGGCCTTTCACCTCCAGAGACTCAGCCGGGAAGGGCGAAGGACTCTTTTCGTTTGCGGCTTGACCCACTTCCCGGGGGTCCTGAAAATGCTCCGGGAACCTCAGGCGGAAGTCATCGGTCGGAGGAGCCGTGAAGGGGTGGGCCTGGCCCATCTTCACAGGGAATCGAGCCGTGAGGTCCTGACGGAGATGCCTTTCCTGGCGGCGGAATACGAGCGCTTCCGTAGCCGGAAGGACGCCTCCTCCATCGACCGGATCCGTATCCAGGGACTCCTGATCGAGCAGGCCAGGGAGCGCCATCTCAGGAAAAACAGGGAGGAACTCAATCCCGCTCAGCTTAAACTCCTTTACACCTTCGCCCGAAAATACGCCCTCCTTACCGGGCATCTCGCTCCGGACTTCTATCAGCTTGTCGTGGCGGCCAGGGGATGTGCGGACGATGAGTTCGCCTACGAGGTATGGGATAAGGGCAACGAATATCCCTGGCAGACGGATCAGCCCGATCTCCCCGTAATCCGCCTGAGGGGAGAAGACCTTTTTCTTGATCAGAAGCGGATCCGGTTCCATCGCCGCCTTCGGACCCTCAGGCGGCGCCTTGTTCCCTTGCCGGGGAAGAAAAGACCCAGGGAACGGGTACCGGGGGAATGGAAAAAGGCCTTTCAAGGCCTCTACATCTGCTCCTACCCCCCGGAGGATGTGCTGGTGGAAGGATATGGACGGCACCTCCAGAAAAGGGCCCTGGAGATCAAGTCCGAAGAGAACAGCCGGATCGTCCCCTTCACCTGCTCCATGTTCGAGGGGATCGATATCCGGCAGACCGTTCGGGAATGGTTGAAGGGGGATATCTACGTCAGGGAGGCGATGCCCTTCAGGGGGAAAGTGGGATCGGTGGTGGTCATCTTCGACCCGGACCTGCCGGACAAGGAAGGGAAGGAGGCTTTCCCCTGGCGTGTGACCTGGCTCGGGGAACACGAACAGGAATCGGACATGGCCTTTTACAGTACCCCCGCTGGAGAGGTGATGGACGGTCCCGGTATCTCCCGGTGCCAGTATGGCGGTTTCATGCTGACCTATCCGCCTCTAAGGGTCTATGATATCTGGAAAGATTCCTTTTTCGACATGGCCCGCAACAAACCCGAGCGTCTCCTGATGGCCGCCATTGACTATTCCCTGGAAAAACACGTGGTCTACGTGGCCCCGGATCCCCCTTCAGGGCGATGCCGGAGTCTGGCCGCTAAGCTGGGGAAGAAGATCGTGTATATGCCCATAGGCAGTTTCTCCCCCGTAACCCTCAAAAAGATCCGGGTCTTTCATGTCCTGGAAGGACACCATGTCAGGCGATACGCCGGGCATTTCATCCCCACCCCGTGATCCTTCCGCCGATTTCTTCCGGCATAAAGGGGAAAGGCCCCCGGACCCATAGAAATCGTTTGAAATCCCGAAAAGACCCTGTTATGAAAAATAACCGCCTGATCTAGTCCCGGAGATCATTGCCCAGCTGGCTATGCTCTCCTGAGAGATCGGTTTTTCAGTTGCCATGTGGCTATAATATAGTTATCATGTAACCTTTCCATCCATGGTACCGGATGGTGACGGGTTCGAAGGTCCGCCGGGGGGCGAAGGCCCGAAACGCAATATCTCAAGGAGTGTTCCATGGCTGACATCGATTTGAGCCAGGCCGATCCAAAATTCAGGAAGGAGTTGGCCGAGCAGCCGGGTGGTGAGAAGATCGCCGCGTGTTTTACCTGCAGGACCTGTATGGCGAGTTGCCCTGTGACCGCCGTGAATGATGTTTTCAACCCACTGAAGGTCATTCGGATGGCCCTCCTGGGACTCAAAGAGCAGGTCCTCGGGAGTGATTTCGTCTGGTTGTGTTCCAGTTGTTACACCTGCCAGGAGAGGTGCCCCCAGGGGGTGAGCATCACGGAATTCATGACCCTCTTGAAAAACATCGCCATCAGAGAAGGATACGAGCCTCCCGCAGGCATCAAGGCGCAGCGGGATATCGTTAAGTCCGAGGGCCGCATCTATCCCCTGGATGATTTCGACAACAAGAAGAGGGCGAAGATAAAGTTGCCTGAATTGCCCACCACATGCGAGGTGGTGAAAGTGCTCTTTCCGGAGTAGTGAGGTTGTCCATGAAATATGCTCTTTTTTTGGGATGCACCATTCCTGCCCGTTCCAGGAACTACGAATTGTCCGCGCGCAAGGTGGCCGAAGAACTGGGAATCGAGCTGGTAGACATTGAACGCTTCATTTGTTGCGGGTTCCCGGTGAAAAGCGCTGAACTGAAATCGGGATTGCTCCTCGGGGCTTACAACCTGGCGTTGGCCCAGGAAAGGGGCCTGGATGTCTGCGCCCTGTGCAGTTCCTGCACATCGGCCCTCACCGAGGCGGCCCACCTCCTGGAACAGGAAGGCGCGCTGAGGGAGGAGATCAATGAGGGCCTGGCCCGGGTCGGCCTGAAGTACGAAGGAGGTGTCAAGGTCAGGCACTTCGCCAGAATCCTTTTCAAAGAGGTGGGCCTGGAAGAGATCAGGAAGCACCTTAAGCGCAGCCTTAAGGGATTCAAGGTGGCCAGTCACTATGGCTGCCATTACCTGAAACCCTCGGACATTTACGAAGGTTTCGACAATCCTGAAATCCCCGTATCCCTGGACAGGCTCGTCGCTTTGACCGGGGCGGAAGTGGTGGATTACGCCAACAAGACCCGCTGCTGCGGCGGTCCGGTCCTGCCCGTGGATGAGAAGACCTCGCTTTCCGTCGCCAAACAAAAGCTGGACGATATCAAGGCGGCCGGGGCCAATGTGATCAACCTGGTTTGTCCTTTCTGTTCCGTGATGTACGACAGCAACCAGAAGGGCATTCAGTCCCAATTCGATGCAGAATACAATATCCCCGTGCTTTACATGACCCAGATCTTGGGGATGGCCATGGGATTCGAACGGAAGGAGATCGGGTTGAATCTCAACGTGGTCAAGACCAAGGGCCTCGCCGATCTTCTGACGGAGGGATAGTTTTTCCGGATACTATCACCGGAGAGGGAGCAACGGTTCCCGGACCGTGCGATAAAAGAGGCCCTGCCATGACCGTGGCAGGGCCTTTCCACATAAGGGAGGAATCGATACCCTCGAACCCCTGAAGGAAAATCTCAAGGAGTAATTTATGGGAAAAAACCTTACTTACAAGATTCTCGAATCCCATCTCGTGGAGGGAACCCTGAAACCGGGCGAGGAAATCGCCATCCGAATCGATCACACCCTCCTCCAGGACGCCACCGGGACCCTGGCCATGCTGGAGTTCGAATCCCTCGGGATCCCCAGGACCAGAGCGGAGGTCTCGGTCCAGTATGTGGACCACAATATCCTCCAGGCCGACAGCAAGAACGCGGACGATCACCGCTATCTCCAGACGGTCTGCGCCCGGCACGGCATCCATTTCAGCCCCCCTGGAAACGGCGTCTCACACCAGGTGCACCTGGAACGCTTCGGGGTCCCCGGGAAGACCCTGCTGGGATCCGACAGCCACACCCCCAGCGCGGCGGGAGTATCCATGCTTGGAATCGGGGCGGGGGGGCTGGACGTGGCCATGGCCATGGCCGGGCGGCCTTACTACTTTCCTTGCCCAAGGGTCCTTGGGGTGAGGCTTCACGGGAACCTTCCGGACTGGATCAGCGCCAAAGACGTTATCCTGGAACTCCTGAGGCGTTACGGGGTCAAGGGGTGCGTCGGGAAGGTGATCGAATATTTCGGGCCCGGAGTGGAAGGACTCTCTGTGACGGACCGGGAGACCATCGGGAACATGGGAACGGAGCTCGGGGCGACAAGCTCGGTTTTCCCCTCGGATGAAAAGACCCGGATCTATCTGGCGGCCCAGGGAAGGGCGGAAAGCTGGATTCCCCTGAGCGCCGATGAAGATGGGGACTACGACGAGACCATCGAGATAGACCTTTCCTCCCTGGAACCCCTGATCGCCTGTCCTTCCTCCCCCGGGAACGTGGTCCCCGTCCGGGAGGTGGCCGGCACCAAGGTCCATCAGGTGATCATCGGGAGCTGTGTGAATTCCTCCTACCGGGATCTCATGGTGGCGGCCAGGATCCTGGAGGGGCGGCACCGCCACCCGGAAACCTTCCTCCACATCAATCCCGGCAGCCTGCAGGTCTTTGAAAACGTCCTGGTGGGCAAAGGAATCCTTCCCCTGGTTCAGGCCGGAGCCCGGATTCACCAATCGGGCTGCCTCGGTTGCATTGGGATGGGACAGGCGCCGGGGACCGGCCAGGTGAGCCTCCGCACCTTCCCTCGCAATTTTCCCGGCCGTTCGGGCACGGAAGGGGACAGGGTCTATCTCTGCTCCCCCGAGACCGCGGCCGCCTCGGCTGTAAGAGGAGTGATCACCGACCCCAGGGAACTCGGCAAGGACATGGACTATCCCCGGATCAGGGATCCGGAGACCTACCTCATCGATCAATTCTCCATCACCTTCCCTTCCGATCCCTTGCCGGATATTGAGGTCTTCCGGGGGCCCAATATCAAGCCGCTTCCTGAAATGACACCCTTGCCCGAGAACCTGGAGGCAGAGGTGGGTATCAAGGTGAAGGACAACATCTCAACGGACACCATCATGCCGGCCGGGAGCAAGATCCTGCCCCTTCGGTCCAACATTGATGCCATCAGCCGATATGTGTTTTCCCAGATCGATCCGGAATTCGCCGTCAGGAGCCTGCGCAGCGGTGACATCGTCGTGGTCGGCGGCGAGAACTACGGCCAGGGTTCCAGCCGGGAGCATGCGGCCCTCGCCCCCCGCTACCTGGGGGTCCGGGTGAAGCTGGCCAAGAGTTTCGCGCGCATCCATAAGGCAAATCTCTGTAATTTCGGGATCCTGCCCCTGACCTTCAGGGACCCGGCGGACTATGACCTCCTGGAGAAAGGGATGTCCCTAAGCTTCCCGGGTGTGCGCGGGCGGATTCTTTCGGGAGAGGTCGAGATACCGGTGGAAGTGAAAGGCCGCCGGATCATCACTCTCCTGGAGGTCTCGGATCGGCAGAGGAAATGCCTCTTGGCAGGCGGGGCCCTCAACTATGTGAAGGAACTTCTCGACAAAGAAAGGCGGGGGGCGGGAAACGCGGATTCCTGAGGCGGCGCAGCTTTGATCTTTTATGGGGTGAAGTTCATCCCGTCTCGTCCTGGAGTACGGCATGCTTGTAATTGGGATTGATACAGGAGGAACCTTTACGGACTTTGTTTACAGGGAAGGGTCGAGATGGGGCGTCCAAAAGTTGCCTTCCACTCCCTTGGATCCTTCCCGCGCGGTCCTGGAAGGAATCAGGAAGATTGCGGGGGAGAGGAAGAAACGTATCATCCACGGATCCACTGTCGCCACCAACGCCATCCTGGAAAGAAAAGGGGCCTTGACCGCCCTTGTTACCAACAAGGGCTTCGAGGATGTCCTGGAAATCGGACGCCAGGTGCGGGAAAGGCTCTATGACCTGGACCAACGAAGGCCAAAGCCTCTCGTCCCTTCCTCCCTGCGTTTCGGGATCCGGGGCAGGATACTCCATACCGGCGAGGTTGCTGAACCCCTTGACGAAGATGAGCTCCGGCGATTGGCAGGCGAGCTCCGGGATGAGGGTGTCGAGGCGGTGGCTGTCTGCCTCCTTTTCTCCTTCGCCAATCCTTCCCATGAAAACAGGGTGGGAGAACTCCTGGGGCGGGTAGGGCTCCAGGTCTCCCTCTCCCACGAAATCCTGGCGGAGTTCCGAGAGTTCGAGCGGACCTCCACGACCGTGCTGAACGCCTACGTGGTACCCAAGATCCGGCGGTACGTTGGGAGACTGAGGGCGTCGCTCGGGGAGACTGATACACTTTCCATCATGCAGTCCAACGGAGGCAGGATATCAGCGGACGTCGCCATGAAGGAATCGGTACGCACCATTCTCTCGGGCCCCGCCGGAGGAGCCGTCGGAGCATTCGAACTGGGCAGGATGGCGGGATACGAAAATCTGATCACCTTTGACATGGGAGGAACCTCCACTGATGTCTCCCTGGTGGACGGGCAACTTTCCCTTACCCTTGAATCCCGGATTTCGGGCCTTCCGGTAAGGACTCCCATGATCGATATCCATACGGTCGGCGCCGGGGGCGGCTCCATCGCCTCCCTCGATGCGGGAGGAGCCCTGAAGGTGGGCCCGGAGAGTGCGGGAGCGGACCCGGGACCCATCTGCTATGGCAGGGGGGAGCGGATTACCGTGACGGACGCAAACCTTTTTCTTGGCCGTCTGATCCCTGAGCACTTCCTGGGCGGCGGTATGAAGTTGAACCACGAAAGACTCTTTCCTTATTTTGAAAAAATGGCGCGCCGGGCAAGCCTCTCACAACGCGAACTTGCTGAAGGAATCCTTTGGGTGGTTAATTCGGAGATGGAGAAGGCCGTCCGGGTGATCTCCGTGGAGAGGGGATACGATCCACGGGATTTCACCCTCTTTTCCTTCGGGGGAGCAGGGGGGATGCACGCGGCTTTTCTCGCCCGACTCCTCCGAATCCCAAGGGTGCTGATCCCACCGAATCCCGGTATCCTTTCGGCATTGGGAATGATCATGGCTGACGTCATAAAGGACTACTCCCTGACCATCATGATGACCCAGGCAGAGGCCCGGACTACGGATCTGGAGCAGGCCTTTTCAGGACTGGAGAGGCGGGGCGTTGAGGATCTCCTCAATGAAGGTGTTTCAAAGGAGCGCCTCGTCCTGGAGCGTTACCTTGACATGCGTTACGAGGGACAATCGTATGAGATCCTGGTTCCTTTTGATGGGGGGGACCCCGTGGATCTGTTTCACAGCCTCCACGAGAAGACTTACGGATACAAGAACACGAATAGACCCGTGGAGTTTGTCAACATCCGGTTGCGGGCCCGCGGTATTCCGGAAAAGCCGCGTTTCGAAAGGAGTGAACCGAAAGTGGAAAAACCCCCCGCCGGTGCCCTCTTAGGTGTCAGGAAGGTGGTTTTCGACCACAAGGCCCTTGAGACGAATGTTTATGATCGGGAAAAGCTCTTAAGCGGGAACCTCATCGAGGGCCCCGCTATGGTCGTGGAATACTCCTCGACGATTGTAATTCCTCCGTTTGCCCGGGCCGCGGTGGACGGATACGGAAATATGGTGATCGAGGTGACGTGATGAAGGCCTTGAGAAGGGCTCTCCCCAGGGGGCTCCGGAATGATGAGTCGGGAGGCGATTCATGGATATAAACCCCATTCTTCTGGAAATATTCAAGAACCGTTTTTCCTCCATCGCCGAGGAGATGGGGGTCACCCTGCATCGTACCGCCTTTTCCCCGAACATCAAGGAGCGACGGGACTTCTCCTGCGCCCTCTTCGATGCTCACGGCGACCTGATCGCCCAAGCGGCCCACATCCCAGTGCACCTCGGCTCCATGCCCCTTTCAGTGAAAGCGGCCATCGAGGAATTCCGGTGGGCGGAAGGTGATATGGTGATCATGAATGATCCCTTCAAGGGAGGAACCCATCTGCCGGATATCACCCTCGTAGCCCCGGTTTTCGCATCCGGGAACAGACCCTCCTTTTTCGTGGCCAACCGGGCCCATCACGCTGATGTGGGGGGGATGAGTTCCGGCTCCATGCCCCTTTCCCGGAGCATTTTCCAGGAAGGTCTCATTATCCCACCGGTCAAGTTCGTGGAAGGGGAAAAGATGGATGCGAAGATTCTACGGTTTTTGCTTGCCAATGTCAGGACCCCCCGGGAACGGGAAGGGGATCTGGCAGCCCAGGTAATGGCCAATCGAACCGGGGTCCTCCGGACGCGGGAACTTATTGAGCGCTATACCCTGGAGAAGGCGGATACCTATGCCCGGGGGCTCATGGATTATTCCGAACAGGTCATGCGCCGCACCATCGCCGAGATCCCGGATGGGACTTACTTTTTCGAGGATGTGATGGAGGATGACGGCCTGGGTCATGAGGATCTGCCGATACGGTTGGAATTGACCGTTAAAGGGGATGAAGCCGTCCTGGATTTCCGGAATTCCTCGCCCCAGGTGGAGGGAGGCGTCAATGCCGTTTACGCTATTACACTATCGGCGGCCCTCTATGTATTCCGTTCCCTCGTAAAACAGGATATTCCCGCCAATGCGGGTTGCCTCAGGCCCATCAGGCTTATCACCCGAAAGGGCTCCCTGGTCGATGCAGAATTTCCCGCCCCTGTGGCCGGTGGGAACGTGGAAACATCACAACGTATCGTGGATGTCATCCTGGGCGCCTTGGCTTCGGCTCTCCCGCACGTGATCCCGGCCGCCAGCCAGGGAACCATGAACAACATCTCCATTGGAGGAATAGATCCCCGCAGCGGCAGGGCCTTTGCCTACTATGAGACCCTGGCAGGAGGGACCGGCGCCTCGGCAAGGGCCGACGGGGACAGCGCCGTTCATTCCCACATGACCAATACCCTGAATACTCCCGTGGAGGCGTTGGAATACGCCTACCCCTTCCTGGTAAGGGAGTATGCCATCCGGAGGGGAACAGGGGGCCAGGGCCGGAGGCGGGGTGGGAACGGCCTGGTAAGAGAAATCCAGGTCCTCTGCGATGCAGAGATCACGGTGCTGTCTGAGAGGAGAAGACGTGCTCCTTTCGGTCTTTTCGGAGGGGGCCCGGGTGTAAGGGGAAAGAATATTCTTATCCACGGGAAGAGAAGAGAGAAAATGCCCGGAAAGTTCACAGCCGTGTTGTCATCAGGGGACATCGTCCGTATCGAAACCCCAGGGGGAGGGGGCTACGGCGACCCCGGGAAGTAACATGTCCTTTTTTTAGATTAGTTCCCATCCATAAATGCGATCCGGGCACAAGACAGGAGTGAGATTTGAAGCAATTTGTATTTGAGAAGTTCCATGGCCGATATCTCAGGCTGGCTGCACGGGTTATGCTCATGGGGGTGATTGTATTGTGCTGCACCGGGCGGTATGCTCGGGGTCTTGAAGGTGGATCACATGTTATTTTATACACAGATGAGAATTATGCTTCCTTAAGCCGCAGCCAAGCCTTGTCATGGATCAATTCTTTGCAGATGAAAGACGGTATAGAAACTATCAATCTCGCCGAACCACCTTCAGGCGCTCTCATACCTCTTGATATGGCCTCTCCATTATTCCTATGGGATGATAAAGCAGAAAATTCAGCATGGCTTGTATCTATAAAAAACGAAACAAGAACTCTTTTGCAGGCTTTGCTCAGCACTCCTTGGTGGATACCCGATCCCGATTCCTGGAACAGACTGAAAAAAATGGCTGGAAATGCGCCGCTTGAAGTAATAGTCGCCGGAATTGGAGGCTGGAGCGGCAGGGAAATCACTTCTCAGGGTCATGGGTTTTTCAGGATTTCAAAGGATATGGTAAACGCCCGCCTTATGTTCATGCGCAAACCGCTTCCTTTTCTCGAGGCAAAAAAACATCCTGAAAAGACAAGCCTGATGGTGGGCAAAATCGAGTCGTATAAACAACCTGAGACCATTTTTACATCTCCCCCGATCTGTGCCAATTGTCATTCTTATTCGCTCGATGGAAGCTATATGACCATGGACATGGATTATGGCGGTGATAAAGGCGCGTTTTTGCACAGCCCTGTCAGAAAAAAAATTGTCATCGAAAAGGAAATGATATCTTCATGGAATACACTGCCGGCACGTAAACCCGCCTCATACAGCATGGGGCTTTTTGCAAGGGTTTCTCCTGACGGCCGCTATATCGCAGGGACCGTAAACGAAACGTCGGTATTCGTTATGTTGGATGACCTGTTTTTTTCCCAGTTGTTTTATCCGGCAACCGGCCAGATCGCGATATTCGACACCAGGAAGGGCAAATTTCATCTGCTGCCGGGTGCCAGCAGATCCGACCGTGTACAGACTGCACCCTCATGGAGCCCTGACGGAAAGACCATAGCGTTCGCAATGAGCAGGACAGACCCCGAACTAATCAAAAAAGCAGTGGCTAAAGAAATACTTAAAGAAAGTCCCAGGCAGAACATCAGGGACTTGAACAAAAAATATCCCGTTCAGTTCGATATTTATACCCTGCCTTTTAATGATGGAAAGGGCGGCCAAGCGGTTCCCCTGAAAGGGGCCAGCCAGAATGGATACAGTAATTATTTCCCGAGGTACTCCCCCGACGGCAAATGGATTGTGTTTACACAAAGCCCTACAGGACTTGTCCTTCAGCCTGACAGCAGGCTGGTCATAATTCCAGCCAAAGGCGGCGTGGCAAGGATCCTGGCCTGCAATCAGCGGACCATGAATTCATGGCATTCATGGTCGCCTAATTCGAGATGGCTGGTTTTTACGTGTAAGGCCAATTCTCCTTATACGGAATTATACCTGACCCACATTGATGAGCATGGGGTTTCAAGTCCGGCCATCCGTCTTTTTCGTTTCAGCAGCAATGATTATGCAGCAATGGTCCCTGAATTTATCCGGAAATTGCCGGAAAACCTTGAAACACTCACATTCGGCTCTCTTGAGAATGTAAAAGGGAAAAGCATCGCAACCGATGGGAGGTGATCATGCCAATACACTACCTGGTAAGTTCCATTATTGCCAAAAATAGGATTTGACGCTTCAGTCAGAGGCTTCGTGCGTTATATCGTCCATGGCTTATGTTTCCCTGGATCACACCCCCTTTTTCTTTTTTGCTTCGTGATCAAAATAAACCGTCCCCGGGAAATCTTATTTGCAGCCCTTCACCGGATAGGCGTTCAAGGGTGATCTAAGCTGCTACTTTATGTAATTCGTATATAAATGTGTTATAGTTTAACAATTATGGAGGTGTGTATGATGAAGAAGAGCAGGATGACAGGATTATTGATGTTTTTTATTATTATCTTGTTGATGTTTTCATTTGATGCGAAACAGGTGAATGCTTATGGCGGCGGTAGTGGCGGCGGCGGAGGCGGCGAAAGCTCAGGAGCATCTGAACTCGGCTCTACGACAAAATCGGATATCAAAAGGGTATACACCAGGAGTGAACTTGAAAGATTCTTTTCGGGATTGCCCCCTTCGGTCCGGGAAATGATTATCGATAAACAGGAGGGCAAAGAAAGGAGCCTTGCCCAATTGCATCTGATTCGGACTATATTTTTGCAGGCGGAAAGATTTAAGGGTGAGTCAGAGGCAAGCTATTGGCAGTCATACGAAGACCTTGCCGTGCTCCTTGACAAAACCGGGCAGAATGCAGAACTGGTGCTGGCTTTTACCACAGGGGGGTCATCTACATTTATTACCCAGACCCTGTTTGGAGCAGTAAGGGCAGGGGCCAATGAATACAGTAAAGATAAAAGCGTCGGTGATATCATACAGGCGATTGCAGTATCCGTGGCCGTCGACAAAATTATGGCGACAAAGAATCTGTCAAGGATCGGAAATCGTGCCAACAACCTCGTGGATATGGTGTACAGGGCGAATAAATTGAAAAAGAATCCCAGGGTGTTGAAATACCTTGCCAAGGTTGGTGCAAAGGCAGGAATCTATAAGCAGGGCGAAAGCTACACCAAGGCCCAGATCGCAAATATATTGAATTTCATTGCAAACCAGGCCAAAAAACTCGAACCCACAAACACCACTCCTTCGCCTAATATATACAGAAACCAGGCGGGGTTTTGGTAATAAACATGCTTCCCCAGGTTCTTTGAAGGAAATGCGCGTTTAAGGGGGATTATGAAAATTGTTTCCGTTCATGAACGGCCTTTTCCCTCAGTTTCAGATCCTCCGCCCTTGTCCGGACGGGAGAGGGAGAAAAGGCCAGTCCACGCCGTTTCTTGACAGTAAAGATTTTACATTTCCGGATTGTAACATTACTCGGTGTCCCTGTTTGTGAATGGGGCGCCGAAATAAAGCATAGGGGGTAATA
>JAFDEE010000051.1 GCA_019310525.1 Deltaproteobacteria bacterium
TGGCAGAAGACCAGGCACCATTCGCAGCGTAAGCGTAAACCTCTATCGTGTGCTCCCCCTGAGACCACTGCCCAGCGTCAAGCTTCTTCCCCTTTATGTCAGAATAACTCCACCTTACACTCGTCCCCTCATACCACTTGTAACCATAGGAGGATCCGTCAATGTATATATACACATACCCTTCATTGCCCTCAACACACTCCTTGAACTCAACCGTCCCAGTTATGTCAAACTCACCCTCCACCTGACCAGGACTGTTGACGCTCACTCCAGGCGTATTATCAATAACAAAACTACCCGTGGCAGAAGACCAGGCACCATTCGCAGCGTAAGCGTAAACCTCTATCGTGTGCTCCCCCTGAGACCACTGCCCAGCGTCAAGCTTCTTCCCCTTTATGTCAGAATAACTCCACCTAACTCCACCCTACACTCGTCCCCTCGTACCACTTGTAACCATAGGGTGATCCGTCAATGAAAATCTGAACATAACCCTCTTCACCCCCAACATGTTCCTTGAACTCAACCGATCCTGTTATGTCAAACGCCCCCTCCACCTGGCCGAGACTGTTGACAATTAAAACCGGAGTATTGTCTATTTTGATGGTGACCGTGTCTGTGGCAGAAACCCCATGTGAATCAACCGCTACAGCTTTAAAGGTGTGTTCTCCCTGGCTTAATGCCCCACCGTCGATGATTGTCGACCAGGTGGCAGAACCGTTACCCGACGAACCACCTATTGCTGTATTCTCATGGTAAACCGTAAGGGACCCCAAATCGTTGGTCACACAATTTGGCGGTGTTTCATCGTCACACTCCTCATAAGCCGTAAATGAGCCAGATGCGTGAAGCGGAATAGCCCCTTCAGAGCCTCCAAGGGTTATCGATGCACTCGTGGACCACCCCCGGGACGGAAAAAACAGCAAAACAGCAAAAAGTAAAAAAATCACCAGCAATCCTTTTGCTCTCATCTCCCTTTCCCTTTTGGAGCCGGAACCTATCACCTTATTCTTTCGCTCACCTCGATACTTGCTTCCCAGCACTGAGTATAACCCCCGAATAGCAACGTAAGACGGATCCGCATCATGAAGAAAAACAATGTAGGGACTACGTCCGCCCCCGGGACTTTTCCGTCTCAGAAAAGTCCCTCTTTCTCCTCGAGACAAAAACGCAGGCAGGGGTAATCCTCTATAGGTCAAACAGAGAGAGCCCCCTTGCGAAACCTCCACGTCCAATCTTCCGTACCCGTCACGGCTGCGGCGTGACAAACCCGCCAAACAACCGGCGGACGGGCTGCGTCAGACTCAGATTTTAAAACTCAAGAAAAAACAAGATGTACAGGTAAAACAAGGTAAGACAAAAAAGAAAAGCAATCTTCTCGGTATGCCAAAAAACACGGCATGTGCTCCGAACGGCAACAAAGTACCGCTGTAGCAAACAGCACTAACCAGAAATAGAATAAAATGTCAAGTACTTTTTTAGCCATCATTATCCGTCCTGGATTGTTCATCGTGAAACACTTTCATCTCCTTCAGAGCCATCCTGAACACCCTATCTTCCAGCCGCCGGATCCGGACACCTGCTATCGTCTGAACTTTCCCGTTAAATGAATATTAAAACCCACGCGATTTGACTTGTGGGCCCTTTTCGGGTAAAAAGATTTCGCCTTATCGGTGTCCGAAATAGGATCATCTTCAGCCTCAAGCGAACTAATATCAGCGACACATCTCAGGCGTAACAGCCACTCTCAGACTCATGCTCCATCCACACCTCGAGAAGCAGAAACCGATATTTTTCAGGAAGAGGTCTGGGATTTTCTTACATTCCTGCCGGCTTGGGGCCAGGACGGACAGAAGCATCGGCGGAATCTGTCATCTCAAACTCTGGTGAGCTGCCTGATTTCCGGTTGGGCGAGGGGTTCTTTATCTGGCGGATCAAGGGCATGAAAGCGAAAGTGTCATGAATGAAAACGGCTGGAAAGTTCTGATCATTGATGATGAAGAAGGGATCCGCAAGGTCCTGGCCATCGCCCTCCAAGACCGCGGGTATGAGGTGATTACCGCCGGGGATGGTGAGACGGGACTCGGGTTATGTCGCAAGGAGTCGCCCCAAATCGTCATCACGGATGTGCGCATGCCTGGAATGGACGGAATCGAGGTCCTCAGGCAAGTCAAGGAGCAGGATCCGGACAAGGAAGTGATCGTGGTTACCGCCTTTGGGGAAATGGAAACCGCCATCCGGGCGCTCCGGCTCGGCGCATCTGACTTCATCCTCAAACCGATCGATGACGACGCTCTGTTCGTGGCCCTGGATCGTGCCAAGACCCGTGCCGGAATGCGCCGGGAACTGAAGGAGTATACCAGCCTGATCGAGACCCGCCTCATGGCCACGGCCGCGGAACTCGCCAAGACCTTCGATTTTCAACAAAACCTCATCGAAAGCTCCATAGACGGAATCATGGCATGTGACCGGGAAGGCCGGGTAGTCACATACAACCGAAGCATGGAGGTCATGACCGGATTCCCCAGAAAAGACGTGTTGGGCCGGATGCACTTCGAGCGCTTTTTCCCCGTCGGATCGGTAGAAACTCTCAAAGAGGCCGTCGATTCCGAGGAGTTCGGCGGCAGGAACCGCCTCTTCCTCTACGAGACTTCCCTCCTTACCCGGGACGGCAAAAAGGTGCCGGTCCAACTCTCCCTCACTCGACTCTTCCAGGATGGAGAAGAGGTCGGGTTTGTGGGTTTCTTCAGGGACCTGAGGGAAATCCGCAGGTTGGAGAGGCGATTCGCCGACCAGGCGCGCGTCCTCCACCAGCACAAGATGATGTCCCTGGGGAGGCTGGCCGCCAGTGTCGTGCACGAGATCAACAATCCTCTTGCCGGGATCCTGAACTACCTCCGGCTCATGCAGAAGATCCTGAATCGAGGCGCTCCCGGGCCGGAGCACCTTGATAAATTCAAGCAATACCTCTCACTTGTGGAGAGCGAAACCGACCGGTGCTCAAAGATCGTGTCCAATCTCCTGGCCTTCTCCCGTAAATCCAAGACGGAGTTTCGCACGGTCAACGTGAACGAGCTTTTGCAGAAATGCATCCTTCTGAGCGGGCATAAGCTGGCCCTTCAGAACATCGAACTCCGCACTGAGTTGTCTCCGGCAAATCCCTTGATCGAAGGGGATTTCAACCAGATCCAACAGTGCGTGATCAACCTCATTTTTAACGCGGTGGACGCCATGCCAGAGGGCGGGACCCTTACCATGAGCAGTTCTCTCGAACCGAGAGAAGGAATCGTGGAGATCCGGGTGGCCGATACGGGGCGGGGGATCCCACCGGAGGATCTCCCACACATCTTTGATCCTTTTTTCTCCACCAAGACAGAGGGAGAGGGTCTGGGGCTGGGCCTCTCGACCGTTTACGGAATCGTTGACAGGCACAAGGGAACGGTCCACGTAGAGAGCCGTCCCGGGATGGGAACCGTTTTCACGTTGAAGATCCCCGTATCCCTTCCGGAAGGAGCCGAAGGCCCACGGGCATGAAAGGCCGACGACCACTTCGGCCGGGGACAGCCTGTGGGTTCAAGGATTCAAGGGGCGAAAGGGTCGAGGCCTATTCCTCTTCTTTCGGGATCATCTCCTCCGGGATCTCCATGAGTTCTGAAATGACTTCCTTGTAATGGACTGCCTTGCACTTGAGATCGTACTCCTTGATGAGATCCCGGATCTGGTCGATACAGTTGTGGCATGGGACGAAGATCAGTTCCGCACCGGTCTCCCGGAGCTGCTCGGCCTTGACTCGGCCGGCCTTGAGCCGGTACTTCTTCATCTCGCCGCCCATGGGCATGGCCCCGCCCCCGCCGGCACAACAGAAATTGTAGTTTCCTTGGTTTTTTGGAAGGCGGAAATCCTCCGAAAGCATCTCGGCCAGGCGCCGGTTCTTCTCCGCAAGCCCGCCTCCCCGGATCACGTTGCAGGGGTCCTGTAGCGTCGTGGGAACCTTGACCTTTTCCCGAAGCTTGATACGGCCGTCCCTGATATAGTCATGAAAGAGTTCCACGGAGTGGACCACTTCCTGCTTGGGTTCATAACCCAGCCATGTAGGCGCTTCGAACCGAAGCGCTCGGTAAGCATGGCCTCATTCGGTTACGGCGACTTGCTGCACCCCCAGCTCATCCGCCCTCTTGAAGGTATTCTCCACCACCTTCCGGGCGGTCTCCATGTCGCCGCAGAACATTGCGAGGTTCGTATCATCCCAGCCTTCCTTGCTGGGAAGGGTCCAATCCTCTCCGGCCACATGGAAAATCTTGGCCACTTCCATGATGTCCTGTGGATAAAACTTGGGTTCCCGGGCATTCACGGTGTACATGATCTTAGCGCCCTTCTTGTCGATGGGGATTTTTAACCCCACGAGTTCATCCGCTGTCTCCTCCTCGCACCATTCCAGGGTATCCACCCAGTCCTCTTCGCTGACGGCCATCTGATTCCCCGTGGCCCGGTAATTCTCGATGGCGGCCTTCAAGCCCTCGGGAGCGATTCCCAGGGAAAACAGGAGGGAGCGTAACAGGCCGATCATCAGGGCGATATCGATGCCAAAGGGACAAAAAAGGGCGCACCGCCGGCAGAGATTACACTCATGGTAGACCGTATCATAGACCTTCTGTAAGTATTCCCGGTCAACCTTCCCCTTTTTCCTAAGAATATCCTTGAGAAAAGTCACCTTGTAGGCCGGGATCATCTTTGGATCCCTATCGTTGGCCAGGTAAAAGTGACATGTATCGGCACATAGGGCGCAGTGGGCGCATATATTGAGCCAGGTCTTGAACCGGGCGTTCATTCTCGGTTTCAAAAAGTCCATGATCTTTTTAGCGCTGATCTCCTCACTCATCGTTCGACTCCTTAACTCTGGATAGCTTGGATTCACAAATGGGTTCCGGTCACATGGAATAGCCTCGGCGGCCGAACTCGACAGCCGTCGCGCTCCTGGAAAAGAAAAAGAGGATGAAGTGGCTCAGCTTGGTAAAGGGAATCAGTATCAGCATCAGTTCCCCGGACAATATGTGGATAGTCCGGATATGATCCCCCAGAAAGCCCAGGTCGTCCAGGGTGCCATGCATCAGGAAATAGCCCGTCAGGAAGGGTAGCGCCGTTACGACAAGTACAAGGTAATCGGAAAAGGTGGTAAGGAGCCTGACATCGGGCAACAGGATCCTCCGCAGCAGGAAAAAAAGAGCAATGGCCAGTAGGATCAAGGTCAGGACATCGGCCAGACCATCAGGGATGGTAAGCCACGTCCACTCGAACCTGGATTCCTCCCAGAGGGTTACATGGCCGGCAAGCCAGATGGGGACCAGGATCAGGCAGACGTGAAAGACATATCCTGCGATGGTGAATACGGGATTCTTGGCCACGTCCTTGTTCAGGGGCAATATCCAGCGCCCTAAGGTGGCCAGGACGTACTTCAGGCTGAAGTATTGATATACAACCCTGTCCGCCTTACGGGCGAGGGATACCGTAAGGACCACCCGAACAACGGTTCCGATGATGAAAACAAGAAAGGCGAGCCACAACAAGGGACCTTCGACAAAGGAAGAAAAATCCATCGTCCTCTCCATCTCCTTTCATTATCTTTACCTCAACCTCATCAATTACGATTTCGACCGATGTACGGGATTGAAGTTAACTGGGATCCTGAGTTTATTTATGGATGGACACTAATTAATGCAGATTCGGGTAAAATTGACGATTTCAAAGGTTTTCAATGTATACGCTCGTATCCTCCTAGTCAACTATGAATTAGCGGACCCCTATCCATTCCGCAGGGTTAAAAAAAAGGATTGACGATCGCACGTCAATCCTTCTCTGCATGTAGTAGGTGCTCTAAGCAGGCTAATATTCGGAAGGCATGTCCTTAAGCTGAGCCAGGGAAAACACAGGACCGTCCTTGCAGACGTATTGATCTCCGATATTGCACCGGCCGCAGATCCCGATCCCACACTTCATGCGCATCTCGAGGGAGAGGATGATCCTTTCGGGAGGAAACCCAAGCCGCTCCAGCACGGGCTGGGTGAAGCGGATCATGACGGGCGGGCCGCACACGATGGCGATGGCATTCTCCGCGCTGGTGATCTTCTGTTCCGTAATGGCTGGGACGAAGCCGGTATTGTACTTCCAGTCCGGATCGTCCGTCGCGTCCACCGTGATATGCATATTGATGTCATCACGCCTTTCCCAGGCAGCCAGTTCTTCCTTGTAGAGCAGCATTCCGGGGTTCCTGGCCCCGTAAACAACCGTGATATCCTTAAATTTGTCACGGTTTTCCGGATCCAGCATGTACACGATGCTGGATCTCAGGGTCGTGAAGGCGAACCCTCCTCCTATGATCACCACGTTGCGGCCCTCCATCTCCTCCCAGGGATACCAGTTCCCCAAGGGGCCCCGGAGCCCCATGACGTCTCCAATCTTCATGTTATGGAGGTGCCGGGTCACCCGCCCCACCTTGTTGACCGTAAAGGTTACATGGCCTTTCTCCGTGGGAGAGGAGGCGATACCGATGGGAATTTCGCCCTCCCCGGCGATGGAGAGTTCAGCAAACTGGCCGGGAACATAAGCGAACTTCTTTTCGTCTCCTGGATCCAGGAACACGAGCTTGAAGGTCTTCAGGTTCCTGTCCTCGGTCTCCGTAATGATCTCTTCGATGCGAACCGGGTAGGGCAAGTATGGATTTTTCAAGGAAACACCCCCTGATCAACCAGATCCTCGATCCCGAAACCTTCACCGGGAAGGGAAAGCATATTATCCGGGCCCCGGGAGGTCCCGAAATCAGGAACCCTTTTCGAAATTATTCATGAGCACAAAGACGTCCCGGATGTCGATGTTCACGGGACAGAACTGTACACAACGCCCGCAGCCAGAACACTGGACGCCGCTGTCATACTTGTCCACATAGTATTTCAACTTGTGCATGAACCGCTGGCGGACCCTCTGAAACTTCTGTTCCCTCGGGTTGTGGCCCGACCCGTGGAGGGTAAAGAGTGGGAACATGCAGGAGTCCCAGTTTCGAATACGATCTCCCGCCTTTCCATAGACCTCGTCCTGGATATCAAAGCACCAGCAGGTAGGACAGAGATAGGTGCAGACCCCGCAGTTCAGGCACGCGAAGGCCAGGTCCTCCCAGAAGGGCGCCTCAAAAAGCTCGTTGATCACCTTTTCCTTGAGCCGGTCACTGGGAACGGTCGACTCCAGAGAAGATGTGACATCTTCGGCATGTTGCTCTGCTCTTTTCATCTCCTCTTCCGAGGCCTCCCTTCCTCCCGGAGCCCTTGCCAGTAGGGCCTCACCCTTGTCGGTAAGGCCCTTTGCGAGAAACACATCCCCCTGGTCGTAAAGCAAGACGTCCAGTCCCCTTTCACTGAAAGGGCCTCCCCCCACGGACGTGCAGAAACAGGTTCCGCAGGGCTCATTGCAACCCAGGCCCACAAGGGTTGTGGATTCATAACGCTGAACCCACCAGGGATCCCGGTACTCGGGGTTGTCAAAATTCCGCCTCACAATCTCAAAGGCATGGGCGTCACAGGGCCGGATTCCCATGACGGCACGGGGACCGAAATTCTTGGGGGATTCCTTTAAGATATTTGCCTCCGGGTCCCCCTCATTCAAGGAATATTCGAACATCCGCTCTGATTGAGGATAGACCACACCCTTAGCGGAAAGACGGGTGTTGTGGAAATCGAAATTAGGCCGTACGCCCTCTTCGAGGGATCTGAAACTATGGAAGTCCCCGTCCTTGACCGGAACGATGATCTCGTAGGCATCTTTCAGGGCCCAAAGGACCTCGTTCCATTCTCCCTTGGTGAACACCTTGGCACTCATTGCATGCATCCTTATGAAAACGGCGGATTCTGGGTAATGAAAATCCCGACGAAATTCCCTTTACCGGATGAAATCGTTGTAATCGTCCGGTCTATATACGTCCAGCGGGGGTCTTTGATCCAGCGTGAGACCCGCCTCCCAGCCGAAGAGATCCCGGGCATCCTTGTTGAGCTTCCGTGTGAACTGCCTGACGGGAATTCCGACCGGACAAACCCTCTCGCAGGCCCCGCAGTCCGTGCATCGCCCGGCACAATGGTAGGCCCGGAGGATATGAAAGGTGAAGGTATCGACGGGATCGATGCTCTTTCCCACCCACTGGGGCTGGGATTCATCGACAAAACACGTCGGACAATAGCAAAGGGGGCAGGCGTTCCGGCAGGCGTAGCACCGGATGCACCGGGAAAGCATCCTGGTGAAAAAACCCCACTTCTGCTCCGGGGCCATGGCTTCGATCTTCTCCACATCCCTGTAATCGGGAGTGGATTCCTGTTCTTCAACCGGATCGGCGATCATCTCATCGTAAATCACCGGGTTGTGATGAGTGCAGGTCGCGCAATTACGCTGGATGAACTTTTTCTTTTCAAAGGTCTCCTCGAAGCCCTCACCCTTGACGGTGAAAAAGTCGCCATGCTCCGTGAACTCACGGATTTCCCGTTGGTTGACCGCCCGTTTCACGGCCCGGTGATCGATCATTCCAGTGCAAGGGATCCCCACGATATAGAGCTGGTCCCGCCGGATCTGGTTCTCTACGATGTGGGTTACGATACTACGGGAATTACACCCGTTGGCCACGATCCCGATCTTCTCGGAGCGCTTGGTGAGGTAATTGCAAAGGTTCAACGCGCAGTTGCTGTCCCAATAAAGCTCCCCTACCCTGTCCGCATCCCGGATCACCACAGGCTCGTTAGTCATGGGGACCGTACCCTTTCTGTACCCGATGAACAGATCCACGGAGCCGTTTTCCAGTAACTTCTTGGCGATTTCCCGGATCCTCTTCCCGTATTCCAGCATCATGCCACCTCGGCCCTTCTCTTGATAAGGTACTTCGCCGGCCCTGCCTCCTTCACCGCTTGGACGACCTCCATGGCCACTTCCACGAACTTGGTGGCCTCTGCGGATGAAATCCAGGAAAAATGGAGCCTGCCCGGCTCAATTCCGACGTGTTCCAGCAGCCCCTTGAGCAGGGCGAATCGTCTACGCGCGTAATAATTACCCTCCAGGTAATGGCAGTCCCCGGGGTGTCACCCGGAAACCCATACCCCGTCGGCACCGTGGCGGAAGGCGGCCAGAATGAACTTGGGGCTGACCCGCGCCGAGCAGGGCACCCGGATCACCCGGATGTTGGAGGGATACTGGAAACGGCTCACGCCCGCCAGGTCGGCTGCACCGTAGCTGCACCAGTTGCACAGGAACGCCGTGATCTTCGGTTGCCAGTCGTTCATTTACTTCTCCTCTTGCCAAAAAGGGCGGATCCACACTCCGTAAAATCTGGAGCGGGGGGAATCGATTTCACATCTCATTGATCATGGCCATGATCTGTCCTTCCTCGAATCCCCTCAGGTTGATAGCCCCGGACCGGCAGGAGGCCACGCAAAGGCCGCATCCCTTGCAAAGTACCGGGTTGATCTCGGCCTTCCCGGCCATGGGACCCTCGGCCAGGAAGGAGGGGGCCGAGTATGGGCAGATGGACACGCATACCCCGCAACTGCTGCAGTCGGCCGGGTTCACGTAAGCCACCGTGCCGGAGGTCTTGACCTTCCGCTTGGCCAGCAGGGTCACGGCCCGGGAGGAAGCCGCCAGGGCCTGGGCCACGCTCTCATCGATGGGTTTAGGATAGTGGGCCAAGCCGCAGAGAAACACCCCGTCCGTCGAAAACTCCGAGGGTCCCAGCTTGGCATGGGCCTCCACGAAGAACCCGTCTTCGTTCATTGGGACCTTGAAGAACCGGGCCAGGTTCTCGTCCCGGTAAGGCACGACAGCGGTTGCCAGGGCCAGGAGATCAGCCCGGATCCCGATGGACTCCCTCAGGATGGGGTCCCAGACCTCGATTTCCAGGCCCTCGGGCGCCGGTGACACCCTGGGTTTGTTTTCCAGGGAATAGCGGATGAACATCACCCCTTCCATCCGGGCCTGCCGGTAAAGGTATTCCCTCTCGCCGTAAGAACGGATGTCGCGATAAAGGATATAGATATTCATTTCCGGGTTGAGCTTCTTCAAGTGCAGGGCACTCTCGATGGAGTGGGTACAGCAGACCCTGGAACAATAGGGCCTTTCAGGTTCCCTGGAGCCCACGCACTGGATGAAGACGGCCGTCTTGACATCCTTCAGGGATGGATCATCGGCCATGAACTTCCTGTCCAGGTCCAGGTGGGTAAGCACCCTCGGATCCTCTCCGTAGAGATACTCCCGGGGCCGGTATTCCGCCGCGCCGGTGGCGATCACCGCCACTCCGTGTTCCACCACCTCTTCCTTGTCTCCGGATCGGAGGGTGGACTTGAAGTTTCCGACAAATCCTTCCACGTCGGCCAACTCGGTCTTCAGGTACACATCGATGTTCGGGTCTGAGCGGACGGATTCCACGAGCCGATCCAGATTCTCCCGGATATCCTCGCCCTTCCAGGTCCTGAAAAGATTCAGGGCCTGCCCCCCGAGGGCTTCGGAACGCTCGATAAGGGAGACCCGGTAACCCTGACCCGAGAGGCTCTTGGCTGAGGTCATGCCCGAGATGCCGCCGCCGATCACCAGGGCCCTCTGGTTGATGTCCAGCTCCGCCTCCTGGAGGGGTTCCATGAGGGCGACCTTTGCAACGGCCATCCGGACCAGGTCCTTGGCCTTCAGGGTGGCCTCCTCGGGGTGGTCCTTGTGTACCCAGGAATCCTGGTTGCGGATGTTGGTCATCTCGAAGAGATACTTGTTGAGCCCGGCGTTGACGAGGGTCTCCTGGAACAGGGGTTCGTGGGTTTTGGGCGTGCAGGCGGCCACAACTATCCGGTTGAGGCCCTTTTCCCTGATCTCCCGGGCGATGATGTCCTGGGTATCCGTTGAGCAGGTAAAGAGATTGTCCGTCACGTATTCCACGAAAGGAAGGCTCTCGGCATAGTCACGGACCGCAGGGACGTCCACCACGCCGCCGATATTGATTCCGCAATGGCAGATGAACACCCCGATCCTGGGCCTCTCCCCCGCGACGTTTATCTCCTCCGGGACCTCAACCTCCCTGACGAGGGTATTCCTGGCGGGGCTCAGGAGGGCCCCTGCCTCGGCCGCAGCCGAACTGGCCTCGATGACGGACTGGGGGATGTCCTTAGGTCCCTGGAAAGCGCCGCAGACATAGATGCCTTCTCGGGAAGTGGCCACGGGCCGGAATGATCCTGTATCGCAAAACCGGCCCTCCGTGAGATCGATGCCGAGTTTACGGGCCAGATCCACTACCCCTGGGGAGGTCTCCAGCCCCACTGACAGCACCACCATGTCGAAGGGCTCCCGGACCACCTTCCCATTTTCGTCCACGTAAGGCACCACGAGTTCATCACGTCCCTCGACGGCGTCCACGGTGGGAACCCTGGAGCGTATGAAGCGGATGCCATGCTTGTTCCGGGCGTCCTCGTAATAACGTTCGAACTCCTTTCCGTGGGTCCGCATGTCCATGAAGAAGACGGCGCAATCCAGGTCGCTTCCCGCATGCTCCTTGGCGATGACCGCTTCTTTGACGGCGTACATGCAGCAAACGGACGAGCAGTATCCGTGGTCACACTTGTGGAGATCCCGGGAACCCACGCACTGGAGCCAGGCGATCTTTCTCGGCTCCTTCCCGTCCGAGGGGCGCTGGAGATGGCCCTGATAGGGCCCGGTGGCGCTCAGGATGCGCTCGAACTCCATGCTGGTCACCACGTTGGGATTCGCTGCATACTTGTAAGTTGTATAAAGGGAGGGATCAAAGGGCTTGAATCCCGGGGCAAGGACCACCGCCCCGACCTCGAGGGTCACGCGCTCTTCCTTCTCATCGAAATTGATGGCCCCGGTAGGACAAAATTTCTCGCAGGCCCGGCACTTTCCCTTGGTGAGGTAGATGCAGCTTTCGGGGTCAATAGCATACTTGAGGGGTACGGCCTGGGCGTACTCCACGTAGATCGCCTTGCGTTTGATCAACCCCTCGTTGAACAGGTCATCTACTTTCTTCGGACACTTCTCGGCACAGGTCCCGCAGGCGATACACTTCTCCATGTCCACGTACCGGGGGTGCCGGAGGACATCCACCCTGAAATTCCCGGGTTCGCCCTTGATGTCCGCAACCTCTGCCAGGGTCAGTAACTCGATGTTCAGATGCCGGCCGACCTCGACCAGTTTAGGCGAGATAATTCACATGGCACAGTCATTGGTGGGAAATGTCTTGTCCAGTTGGGCCATGGCCCCACCAATGGAAGCGCTCCTTTCCAGAAGGTAGACATAGTATCCGGAATTGGCTGCATCAAGAGCACACTGCATCCCGGCGATCCCGCCGCCCACGATCAGCACCGATCCTCTGACCTCGTCAGGCATGTTTTGTTTCTCCTCAGGAATCAAGTAGTGTCCATCAATAAACGGCCATTTCCCCAGTCTCTTGTGAGCCTGGAAGAAATGCCTGATTTATGGATGGACACCAATTAGGGAATTTCCAAAAAAATCGACCGGATTGTAACTATATTGTAGCCACATTTCAACCAAAAAAGCGGAGGCATATTAACAAACCTTTTTCGGGTTGACAAAACCTGACTATTGTTTAATTTATGACCAATAGTCATTTATTGACTGAAAGTCAGAAGAAAAGAGCCGCCATGGGAATCAGGGAACGAAAGGAAAGGGAAAAGAAAGCGAGACGCCGGGCCATCCTGGAGGCCGCCAAGGCGGTCTTCTTCGAGCGGGGTTTCATGGGGAGCACCATGGACCAGATCGCGAAGAAGGCCGAGATCAGCAAAGGCACCCTGTACCTCTATTTCCCGGGCAAAGAAGAGCTTTACGTTTCCATCCTCCTGGAGGGGCTGGAGCTGCTGCATGCCCGGTTCAAGGAGGCCGTCAAGGGGGCAGTAACCTGGGAAGACCAACTCCGGAGGATCGGCCGGGCCTATTACCGCTTCTACCTGGAACACAGGCCCTATTTCAAGATCCTCTTCCTCCTTCATCACGGAGAACTGGCCTCATCCGTGTCCCAGGATCTCTTCCTCCAGTGTGACCGGCAGGGCATGGCCTGTCTCGAATACGTCGCAGAGGCCATTCGGGAAGGCATCAGTAAAGGGGCCCTCGTGGATCAGGATCCCATGGATCTGGCCCTCCTTACCTGGGGCTCCTTCAATGGGATCGTTCTGCTCCTGGAAGAGGAAGAACACAGGAAATTTTTTCAAAGTCCCCCGGACCAGGTGATTCAAGCCGGCATGGAATTGATCCTGAGGGGGTTGAGGAAGGGAACCTAGGGGATGCAATTTAATCGTTCCTTGAGCCTTGCCTTGCTCCTTTGCCTTGCAGCCTGCAACCAGGGTGGGGAAAAAGTCGGGCCCGAACAAGAAAACCGAAGGGTTGCAGCGAAGATCATGGAGGTGCGGCCGAGCACGCGGAACCGACTCATCCACCTGGTCGGCATCCTTGAGGCCAACCGGGAGGCGAAGGTGGGGTTCAAGATCGGCGGAAAAATCAAGGCCCTCCTTTTCGATGAAGGAGCGCGGGTCGAACGGGGGGCACCGATGGGCCGGCTCGAGAGGGCTGAACTCCTTGCCAGGCGCAGAAAGGCCCTGGAGCAGCGGAACAAGGCCAAAAGGAACCTCGACCGGATGGAACGCCTTTATCGGCAGAAAAGCGTCCCAAAGGCAGCCCTTCAGGATGCCCGCTCCGCGCTCATCGCCATTGAGGCCGAAGTGGATATCGTGGAAGATCTCCTTAAAAACACCGTCGTCCACGCCCCCTTTTCCGGGCTGGTGACCCGGAAGCTGGCCGAGGTGGGTGAAGTGGTCCCTGCGGGGGGCCCTATCGCGATCCTTGCCGAAACTGACCCTATTTTACTCAAGGCCGCGGTGTCAGACACCCTGATCCCCCGCATTCATAAAGGGCAGTCCGCCCGGATCCGGGCCGACTGCGCCCCCGGAACCCTGTTCAAGGGCCGCGTTCTGCGACTCGAACCCCTTGCCGATCCCCTCTCCAGAACCCTAAGGGTCGTCATCCGATTGGACAACCCCGGCGGCAAACTCCGGCCCGGTCTCGTGGCCCGGGTTGAAATCCCGGAAGGGGTAAAGGCCCCGGCCCTGTGGGTGCCCCTGGATGCCCTCTTCGATCTCGGCTCCGCCCCCTACCTTTTCGTGGTAAAGAACGGAAAGGCGCTGAAACGCTCGGTTCGGACCGGTGATATCACAGGCCCGGAGGTGGAAATCCTGGAAGGCCTTTCGCCGGGCGATCAGGTGGTCATCGCGGGCGGGGAATACCTGAGCGACGGGCAAAAGGTCCTCCTGGTGCAAAGAGGAAGGGTACCCAGGTGAAACTCGTCCAATCTGCCATTCGTCGATATCGCTTGACCACCTTGGGAATCCTCCTGCTCCTGGTGATGGGGATCCTTTCCTACCTCCTTATCCCCCGCCGGGAGGATCCACTCATCAGCGCCCCCGGGGCCACGATCCTGGTGCATTATCCGGGCGCCGGCCCCAGGGACATAGAGCGGCATGTCTCCATTCCCCTCGAGGACAAGATCAACGAAATCGAGGCGGTGGATAAAATCATCTCTACATCTTCCCAGGGAAACGCCCTGATCATCATCCGGTTCGAGGCCGACTCGGACATCGACAAGGACATCCAGGAACTCCGGGAAAAAGTGCGGGAGGCCGAGGCGGAACTCCCCGAGGAGGCCCTTGATCCGGAGATCATCCGCTGGAAGACTGAGACCGTTTCCCTCATCGTCAACCTGAGCGGTCCTTCCGACTATACTGAACTCTACCGACAGGCCAAGTTCATCCGGCGGGATCTGGAAAAAATCCCTCAGGTTAAAAGTGTTTACATCGAGGGGGAACAAGAAAGGCAAGTCCGCGTGGAGATCGACGAAGAGCGCCTTTCCCAGTATGGTTTCTCCCTGGAGGACGTCATCGGGGCGCTCAAGAGTGAAAACGTAGATCTTCCCGGGGGCTCCATGGACATCGGGAGCAGGAGGTTTCTCGTCAGGACCGAAAAAGAATTCTCCGGGGTCCGGGAGATCGGAGAAACGGTCGTGGGGGCCTACCGGGGAAGGCCCGTGCTCCTGCGTGATCTCGCAGTGGTGAAGGACACCCTTGAGCGACCCGAATTCATGGTCCGGTTCAACGGGCGCAAGGGCATCAATATCCTCGTCACCCAGAAACCCCGTGCCAACATGCTCCAGGCTTCCCGGGAGATCCGAAAACACCTCCACATCCTCTCCCGCTCCCTCCCTCCCGGCCTCAAGGTGCAGGTATTCGCCGATCAGGCCCTCTCGGTCTCCCACCGAATCAAGGACTTCCGCAACAACCTGCTGATGGGGGCGGGTTTGGTGATCCTCCTTACCGTGTTTCTCATGAACGCACGCATGGCCTTCATCGTGGCCTTTTTGCTCCCCCTCTCCATCGCCTTCGCCCTGATCAACCTTTTCCTGGAGGGACATACCCTCAATCAAATCACCCTTGCTGCCATGGTGATCGTCCTTGGGATGCTCGTGGACAACGGGATCGTTGTGGTTGAAAACATCCAGCGCCACTTGAGCCTGGGAAAGGGCCGCTGGGAAGCCGCCATAGACGGCAGCGGCGAAGTTCTCGGGGCCATCACCTCCTCGACCCTGACCACGGTACTCGCTTTCGCACCCCTTCTCTTCATGACCGGGGAAACAGGCCAATTCATCCGGGGGCTCCCCCTCACAATGATCTTCGCCCTCTTCGGATCCCTCCTGGTGGCCGTCTTTGTCTCGCCCCTCATGAGCCACCGGTTCCTCAAGGCAAACGGTGCCCCTGAAGAGGGGGGCGGCTCCAGTCTGATCCTTAAGGGTTACCAGGCCGTCCTCCGCTGGGCCCTCTCTCACAAGGTCCTAGTCTCGCTCCTCGCCCTGGCCGCCTTTCTGGCCTCTCTTTACTTCATCCCAAAGCTGGGACTCCAGTTCTTCCCCAAGGCCGAGAAGGATCTCTTCGTGATCGAGGCGGAACTCCCCGTTGGGACCAACTTTGACACCACCCTGAACCTGGCCCGGGACATTGAGAAGATCCTCCTGTCCAAAAAGGAGATCAAGGAGGTCATGACCCACATCGGCGGCGTGGGCCCCCGCATCTATTACAACATCAATTTCTTCCGCACCAAGACGCCTAACAGGGCCCAGTTCTTCGTAACCATCAACAGGGAAATCCCGGGGATCACCGCGGCCGGGGTGATTCGGGAACTCAGGAAGGAATTGGACCGACTGCCCGGTGTTCGAATCGACCTCAAGGAACTGGAACAGGGTCCGCCGGTGGGGGCCCCGGTGGCCGTAAAGATCAAGGGCGATAACCTCGAAATCCTGAAAACTCTGGCAGCGGAGTATAAGTCCCGGCTCTCGACCATACCCGGAGCGGTGGACGTGAGGGACGATGCCGCACGCTCCGTTCCCCAACTCAAGGTCACCGTGGATTCGGAAAAGGCACGCCTCCTGGGAATCACCAACGCCGTGATCGCCCGGAGTCTGCGGACGGCGATTTACGGGACCACCGCCACCAGTTTCCGCCAGGAGGACGAGGAGGTGGAGGTTGTAGTGTCTCTGGGGGAGTTTTCCCGGAACGATCCCGGCCTCTTCGATAAAATCCACTTAAAATCCCTCTTCGGGCCGAAGATTCCATTCCGGCAGGTCGCCGATGTCAGGTTCGTGGACGATATCGGATCCATCACCCGGGAAGACCGAACCCGCACCGTGACGGTCCGAAGCGAGGTGCAAGGCACTCTCCCGGAAACAATCGTCAAGGAACTCAAGGCCCGGACCGCCTCCATCAAGATCCCCCCGGGATACCTGGTATCCTATGAAGGAGAAACCAAGGAGCGCACCGAATCCTTCGTGAGCCTGGGGTGGTCCATGGTCGCCGCATTCCTGCTGGTCTACATCGTCCTGGTGGCCCAGTTCAACTCTTACAGGCAGCCCTTCATCATCGCCTTCTCTCTCCCCTTCGGGCTGGTGGGGGCGGTCCTTGGGCTGTGGATCACCGGATATCCCTTCGGATTCATGGCCTTCCTGGGGGTGGTGAGCCTTACGGGGATCGTGGTCAACGACGCCATCGTGCTCATGGATTTCATCAATGTGCTCAGGAAGGAAAAAAACACCCGGGATGCGATCCTGGAGGCGGGGAAACTCCGTTTCCGGCCCGTGATGCTCACCACTATTTCCACTGTGGGAGGACTTCTACCCTTGGCGCTGCGCGGGGGGAGCCTCTGGGGACCCATGGGAAACGTGATTATTTTCGGCCTCTCCATGGCGACCCTCCTCACCCTCCTGCTCATTCCCGTTGCCTACGAGGCCCTGGAGGGCAAGGGCCGCCGGCCCACTACCTCTTTTTGAAGGCCCTGGCGAACGGATTATTGAAGGGGCCGGGGGTTCGCTTGCCACGCTCCTTTTCGGACCCACCCTTTCTCTTGCGGCTACCCCGGGGGTCCTTTTCATCCCTTTTCCGCCCCTCCGCCGGGTTCTCCCTCATGGACAAAGCTATACGATTCCTCTCCGGATCCACTTCCAGCACGGTCACTTCCACCCTTTGATTGACCCGCACCACCTCGCCGGGGTCTTTTACGTAACGCTCGGCGAGCTGGCTTATATGGACTAGGCCGTCCTGATGAACGCCGATGTCCACGAAGGCGCCGAAGGCCGTGACGTTCGTGACGATGCCCGAAAGGCGCATCCCCGGGCGAAGGTCCTCGATATGCTCGACACCCTCGGCGAATTTCACGTTCTCGAAGCGTTTTCGAGGGTCCCGCCCGGGCTTGGCCAATTCCTGCATGATATCCTTCAAGGTGGGCAGCCCCACCTTGTCTGTCACGTACCTGGAAAGATCGATCCGTTCCCGGAGGGTCCCATCCTTCATGAGGTCCCGCACCTCGCACCCCAGGTCCCGGGCCATCCTCTCCACGATCGGGTAGGATTCCGGATGAACGGCGCTGCCGTCCAGGGGATTCTCGCCGTCCCTGATCCGAAGAAAGCCCGCCGCCTGTTCGAAGGCCTTGGGACCCAGCCGTTTCACTTTCTTCAGTTCTTCCCTGGAGGCCAGAGGGCCGTTTTCGTTCCTGAAGGCGATGATATTACTCGCCAACTGCGGGCCCAGCCCCGACACATAAGTCAGGAGTTGTTCGCTGGCCGTGTTTACTTCCACCCCCACGGCATTGACACAGCTCGTGACCACGTCGTCAAGCCGCGCCCTGAGATCGTGCTGGTTCACGTCATGCTGGTATTGCCCCACCCCGATGGACTTGGGATCGATCTTCACCAGTTCGGCCAGGGGATCCATCAGGCGCCTGCCGATGGATACCGCCCCCCGGTAGGAGACGTCCAGATCGGGGAATTCCCGCCGGGCGGCCTCCGACGCTGAGTAGACCGAAGCCCCGCTCTCGTTAACCATGATGACCGGGATATCGTCCGGGAGACCCAGTTCTCTTACAAAGGACTCCGTCTCCCTGCCCGCCGTGCCGTTTCCGACTGCCACGGCCTCTGCCCGGTATTGCCGGCATAGGGTCTTGAAGATTTCCCCGGCACGGGCCCTTTCCCTCTCGGACCTGAAGGGATAGATCGTCTCGGTGTGCAGCAGTTTTCCCTGCCGGTCAAGGCACGCCACCTTGCATCCCGTTCGGATCCCGGGATCGACCGCCACGATGTTCTTCCGCCCCAGGGGCGGAGCCAAGAGCAATTCCCGGAGGTTTTCCGCAAAGACCTTTATCGCCTCCGCGTCGGCACGCCGCTTGGTCTCCAGCCGAATCTCCGTCTCCATGGAATAGGAAAGCAAACGCTTGTACCCGTCCCGCACCGCCTCCCTGACCTGTTCGGAAGCCGGGCCCTTTCCCTTTACAAACAACTCTTCCAGGAGATCCAAGGCCTCTTCCTCCGGCGGACGCAGGGTAAGATCCAGGATACCCTCCCGCTCACCCCTGCGCATGGCCAGGATCCGGTGAGAAGGGGCCCCGGCGATCGGTTCCTCCCAGTCGAAGTAGTCCCTGTACTTGGCTCCTTCTTCCTCCTTTCCCGCAACCACCCGCGACTTGAATGTCCCCTTTTCGGTGAACAGGCGCCGCATCATCCTTCTGGCCTCCTGGTCTTCGTTCACCCACTCCGCGATGATATCCCGGGCGCCGGCTAGGGCCTCCTCGACGTTCTGAACGCCCTTATCATCCGCCACGTATCGCTTGGCCTCTTCCGGGGGATCCGTCGACTCATCCTGCTCAAAGAGAAGTCTGGCCAGGGGTTCAAGACCCTTTTCCCTGGCGATAACGGCCCTTGTGCGCCGCTTGGGACGGAAGGGGAGATAGATGTCCTCCAGGACGGTCATGGTCTCAGCGGCCAGGATCTTCTTCTCCAGCTCTTCCGTGAGGATCTCTCTTTCTTTCAGGGAATTCAAAATGCTTTCCCGGCGCTTGTCGAGCTCACTCAGTTGGTTGAGACGATCACGAATCGTTAGAATGGCCACCTCGTCCAGGTTGCCCGTAACCTCCTTGCGGTACCTTGCAATGAAGGGCACCGTGGCCCCCTCTTCCAGAAGCACTCCAGTAGCCCGCACCTGGCGGGGTTCGAGGTCCAGTTCTTCTGCAATTTTCTTAATGTGTTCTTCTTTCATGTTCTCTGATTTTCAACTCCTTCAAGACAAATTCTGCCGCCAGAGCGGCGGCACCGATTGCTTCCATACCCAAGATACAAATCCCGGGAATCCCGATACCCTTCCTTTCTTCTTTCTACCAGGAGACCCATAAAAAACGCCCCTTTTGCCCAATCTTCCGCCCTTCTCACAGCTACGGCGTGACAAGCTTGCCCGGGGAATCTCTGGAGCAAGGGTTTCACCAGAAAACCACTGCTCGCTCCACGGGAAAAGGGGCCATCGGTCCTTGCTTGAGCCATCCTTCCATAGGATAGCCCCCCTTGGCCTGCCCGCCTCTGGCGTGGCTTGTCCGGGGAATCTCCAGAGCAAGTATTTCGCCTAAAAAACCATTGCCTGCACCACCGGAAAAGGGGCATGGGGATCTTTTCGGAAGTGACCTGTCGGGAGGCCTGCCAGACAGCAGCAGGTAAACCTTCGTTATTTCAGGGGGTTAGGGATGGGGGAAACCC
>JAFDEE010000052.1 GCA_019310525.1 Deltaproteobacteria bacterium
ATTGGAATCGTTGGCCAAATATGTCGCTCTCTTACATGTAATCTCGGTTGATGTGATTGCAAATGTAATTAAATAATAAATTTATTTTGTGATATTATATTTGTCAAGCTTTTTCTGACCTGTCTTGGGGTTTAGTTAAATTGTTTAAAAATTATCAATAATTGGTTGTATTGTAATGTTTGAGGTTTGAGATGGTGTTTTACCCGGCCGGTATCAGTGGAAATAATGCCTGCTGAAAACACTATGCCGGTGAAAGGCTGGGGCATATTGCGAATTAGTGCCCATCCATAAATGGCCCTTTTCCCCAATTTCTGCGTCAGGCTCAGATTTTAATCCTCGAAATACTTCAATGTATGGTGCCTCTGCGGCTTGGCCCCCAAGCGGGGCGGTTAAAATCTTCGCCTTCCCCTCCGGGGCGTAGGCCCTCCGGGCCAGAGGCTTGACCTTGAACAAAATTGCCTGCTTTATGGATGGGCACGAATTACAACGAAAATTGTCCCCCGGGACAGGGTGGAGGGTGGGTGGCAGGTTGTTTGCTGCAGATCGTGCAGGACCCATCTTGAATGTCTGGCTGACACTGGACCCCACGTTTTCAGAAACTGGATATCTCCTTTTCAGCCAGAATTTTTTCCAAAGCTGCAAGGACAGGCTTTTTGATATTTTTAAAATGCTGTTTTACCGCCCTTTGTGCCTTTACAAGATCGCGAGATGCAACAGATTCGAAAATATTCTTGTGTTCGGAGCCTACAACCCGTTCCGAATGGATAAATAGGAGCGCCCCTCTGTACTTGAGGTATAAGAGATCAAAAAGAAACTTGAGAACTTGCACTTGTACTTTTCTCCCGGAAAGAGAGGCAAGGGTGAGGTGAAATTCCATGTCTTTGAGCAGTCTCTCGTTTAGGTATATCTCCTTTGGAGCTTTCAGAAGGGCCTGAAGTGCATCGTGCAGCTTTTGTATACCCTTTTCATCCAGTGTTTTTATAGTCTCGGGTAGAAGTGATAGTTCAATGATTTCCCTGGTTTCGTATATTTCACGGACCTCCTGGACGTTCATCGGTTCGGTGTAATAGCCGCGGTTGGGCTTGTGCCGTATCAATCCCTGTGATTCTAAGCGTTTCAGTGCTTGAATCACGGGAGTAGGACTCATGCCCAGGCGTTTTGCCAAATCGCGACACGATACCTTCTGTCCGGGGGCGATCTCGTTGTGAAACAGCATCCGACGAATGCCCATATAGGCGCTGTCTGTATGGTCAGTGCGGACTGGGGAGCCGGATTTCTTTTTTTTGGTCATCTTTCCTCGTCTTCCATGAGAAATAGTGAGTTTGTGCCCGTCCATGGCTGGATGGCTCTTGTCCTTAATCTCTCAGCCCGGGCTCAAACCCGGGAGCCCTCTTGAAAAGTAAGTCCCCGGGCAGTGTCATAAAAAACCACTGATTGCCGTTCGGGTTTGCGAGTGATGATATTAGGTTTCTAAGGGAATCAAGAGAAGCAAATCTTAGCACAAACATCCCATATATGGCTAAACTGTAAATATGTCAACTTAAAGTTCCCGCCAATATTCACGAAGGCCGAAGGAAAGGGTTTTCACAGCTTGACACGAGGATTGGGGTTCCCTATACTTCATTTAGGATCAAAAGATATCTTCACTTCTTTGCCCGAACGTGTTTGAAGGACTGTTAGCGAGTTTCCATCCGTAAATGGCTTTTTTGCGCAATCTTTCTGCCTTCATCATGACTAAGGCGTGACAAGCCCGCCAGAAAACGGCGGACAAGCTGCGACAACCCGCCAAAGGCGGGTAAATCTGCGGGGATTCTTTCTGGCGGCGTACCAAGTGTGCGCCTTCGCGTAATCCCTTGATTTTTTAGCTCTTGCACAAAAATTCTCATTTCTGGATTGGAAACTTGGCTAGTGCCCTAAGTTTGTTTCTGGATGGGCACTGGTAAAGCCAGGATTACCTTTGAGAGGGATGAAAGCCCATGGAAGAAACAGGAAATGCCCGGCCGGAAACAGTACCCCCCAAACCCCCTGAAGTACCCTCTTCGAATGAAACGCTGGCAAAGGCTGATCCGGTTAAACGCATCATAGCCTTGGTCATAGACGGTGTTGCCGCCGCCATCGTTGGATTTATCCCGTTTGTAGGGGGAATTATCGGCGCACTTTACATGCTTTTCCGAGATGCCCTGCCCATCGAGGCCCTTGAATACAAGAGCGTCGGCAAGAAATTGATGAAATTATCCGTGGTGAAAACCGAAGGTCCGCCTGCCAGGATCGATTACGGTACCTCTGCCAAGAGAAATTGGATGTTCGCTCTCGGCCCGATTATGATGTTTCTTCTCCTCATCCCGGTTATCGGATGGATTCTTGACATACTGATCGCTATTGGCTGGTTTGTTCTCGTGATCATCGAACTCGTAAAGATTTTTTCCGATAAACAGGGCATCAGACTGGGGGACAAGATGGCTGGCACCATGGTGGTTGAAGACTGATCTGTTCCTCTTCCAATCGTTCTCCCTTACCCCTGCGCTTTGCATCGAGACCTTTGAAAAACGCCCCCTTTTGCCCAATTGCGGCGTCAGGCTCAAATTCCAATCCTCAAAATACTAAATGTATTCCTGCGGTTGAAATTTTCGCCTTCCTTGAACTTGACCAAAATTGAGCATTTTTCAAAGGTCTCGCATCCTTTCCCGCCTTGGGGGTAGACCTTCTCATTCACTATTCCGGCACATGCCTGCGGCATACTGGTTCAAGGAGAAGCAGGTATCGAGTGAATAAGAATCCAGGAAATATGATTTCGATTGAACCCTTTGACATTCAACTCCCCACCTCCCAAAGCTAGCGTTATCATCCGACGGTACTTTTGGATGGACGCTATCCGGGTATTTTTTACCCGCATCGCCCGAAGAATACCCACCAATTGTATCTGAAGTAACCAGGTTTAGTATTGGACCTGGTAGGTCAATCCAGTTAAATTGACTGTCTTTTCAGGGTGTTGACTTGAATTTTTTTGAGTTGGCATGGGAAGTGTTATATCCTATTTAAGTAATCAAGTTTGGCTGCATCATAGGGATAAAGGCGGCCAATCTGAAACCCGGGGTGCCGCCCGGATTATGGATTCCAAGGGCACCCAAAAAATGAAGGGAGCTTTCAATGAAAATCATACGTCTTTCATCGATCCTTTTCCTGTTCTTGATGTTGTTCGACGGCAATGCCTTTGCCCAATGGAGAGGGTACGGAGACTGGCAGATGGGACCCGGAATGATGGGTGGATGGGGCATGGGATGGTTTGGGGGTATTTTCATGATTATATTATGGATTCTTGTTATCGTGGGACTCGTTTTCTTGATTAAGTGGCTGATTCAGAGCACCAGGGGCGAATCAGTCGCGACTCGCAGTGATTCTTCCAGTGCCCTTGCTATCCTCAAGGAGAGATATGCCCGGGGGGAGATTGAAAAGAGTGAGTTCGAAGAAAAGAAAAAAGATCTTCTCGGATAAAAATGACGGATTCCCTTTGTCCAAAATAGAATTTGACGCTTCAAGCAGAGGCTGACATTTTCCCTTCGCCTGGGTTCGCTCCTCCTTCTCCCATGGCTTCGGTCCCGCCAGACAGCGGTGGGTAAACATTGCCTATTTTGAGGCAGGCCGCGCCCGAGGCGGGCAAGCGCTCACGCGTAATATCTGGGTTCAAGGATTCCCTTTCAATCCGATCTCTTCTGCCACTTCCCTCATGCCCATGATCGTATCGTTTATCAACTCCGATATTTCAACACCCAACATCTTGGCTCCGTTTTCGATCACAGAGCGGTTTACCCCGGCGGCGAACCGTTTGTCTTTCCATTTTTTCTTTACGGATTTAGTGGTGAGGTCCAATACGCTTTTGGAAGGTCGAATCAGGGCGGCTGCCGAGACAAGGCCGGTCAGTTCATCAATGGCATAAAGGGTTTTTTCCAGTTCCGTGTGGGGTTCCACATCGCTGCAAAGGCCCCATCCGTGGCTCACCACCGCCCGGATGTATTCCTCTGGCCAATGATTCTCCTTTAAGATCTCTTCTGTTTTCTTGCAGTGTTCTTCCGGATATTGCTCATAATCGAGGTCGTGAATGAGCCCGATTACGCCCCACTTCTCCTCATCCTCTCCTTTTTTGCGGGCGATGTAACGCATGACCCCCTCAACAGCGAGGGCATGTTTTAAAAGTCCATCACTTTTGTTGTATTTTTTGAATAGTTCTAAAGCCTCTTCACGTGTGGGAACCCTAGATTCCATGGCAGAACCTCCTATTTCCAGAATACCGGCCATCATATCGGAGTCCCTCTGAAAATCAAAGGACAATTTTGACAAGGTTGATCTAAGCCGTGCGTGGAGTTTGCCGGTTTTCGGGCACTCCCCACACAGATGAAGATTTTTGGCAAACTCCGCGCTTTGCGATTGTACGGTAGAGGGAAGGGGCCGGTCTGGGCCCGGGTTGAGGTGTTTACATTGGAGGCAGTCTCTGGAGGTGCGTTTCTCCTGCCGAAGGCCCATGGGGGGAGGAGGCCTTGTTCATGGCACACTTTGGTGTCGGATCGGCTTTTGTTTCAGGGACATACAGGACTTTACAAGCTGACATTTTCGTACTATGGTGAACGCCGTTAAAAATACTGTCCGACCCGAAGTATCAATGACAGGGTAGGGACGGCATCGTCATGGAACGAAAGGAGGGTGCCATGGCATCCAAGACCAAAGAGGCCAGGCTGGACCAGAAAAAGAGATTGGAAGAGCAGTTGGAGCGGAGATTGGCCGCTTTGACGGATAGAGGACTTGATTCCGCCAGGATCGCCAAGGATGTCAAGGTCAGAATGTTAAGGGCCGAGATCCGAAAGACCAATGCGCGGTTGAAAGCTATTTCAGCCATTGAAAAAAAGAACGAGGAGATGGCGCGGCTAAGGGCCGAACAGGCCGCGGCGCCCAAGAAAGAAAAGGGCAAAAAGCAGAAGGCGCAGCCTCAAGAGGAAAAAATCAGCAAACGGCAACAAAAGAAAAGGCAAAAGAAGGATAAAAAAAAGTCCACGGAGAGCGGTAACCAGTAGGGACCGGGGAAGGGAAAGGGGCCGGGGAGGAGGCCGACCTTCCCTTCGCATCGCTATCCCGGGTCGGAAGGGACATGAAACCCTTCCACCGCTTTTACCTTGAAGGACCGCGATACGGACCATAACGCCATCCCGACCGGCCTATTCAATTCCATTGGGGGCCGAGTTTTCTCGGATCCCAAGGTCTTTTTCCCCTAAAACGCCTGCCATCATTACACCCGCAAACCAGGATAAGGGGGATCTTCACATCCGGGAAACCTCCCTAATCTTACCCAGGTCTCTGAGGACCATCCATCTTCCTGCGGGAATCACCTGTGATCCGGATCAGGGGCGGTGAGCCCGTCCGGGGTAGGTAGAGGATTGAAAGGGTTTTATGAATTGTTAATTTAATGTCTTGGCCTTGCGATCACCGGACTTGATGATTGCTAAGACCGGGAATACGAACGGAAGGAGTGAGACATCGATGCTTGGTTTCCTGAAAAAACTGTCCGGCAGGCACGAGCCGATGAGAGTCTTCGTTGACAAGGATATATGCGTGGGTTGTGAAAAGTGTGTCAAACTGTGTCCGGAAGTTTTTCAAATGGGGGGTGAGGTGGCAGTGACCGTCACCGAGGATGTGCCTCCGAAGTACCAGAAGGCCTGTAAGGAGGCGGCGGAGCACTGCCCTGTTGAGGCCATAACAATAAAAAAATAGGCATCCGGGCCAGGGCGACCAGGGGCAGGTATGTGAAGCCGGAGGAGGTGGTCTCCGGAGGACTCCTGGATCCTTGAAGAATGGGATTTCGCTCCAACCCTTACTTGACGAGGGAACGTTTGGGGGTACAAGCAACCTTTCCAGGCACAACCCGGCCCGGGGGCAAGGCGGAGAGTCATGGGCAACCGCAGGGAAAAGTTGATGAAGATCCTTGACGACCTGACAGAAGAACTCCGCACATTGCGGTTCGCCCCCCCCGTCACCCACATCTACAATCCTCTCCAGTACGCGCGCAGGCCCTATGAGCTGTATTTAGAACGCTACGCCTCGAGGGGAAAGGAGGCCGTCTTCCTGGGGATGAATCCAGGCCCTTGGGGAATGGCCCAGACAGGGATCCCCTTCGGTGAGGTCCATGCTGTGAGGGATTGGCTCGGGATCGATGGGCCCGTGGGCCGCCCCCTCAAGGTGCACCCGAAGCGACCCGTTCAAGGGTTTGCCTGCAGGAAGAGTGAAGTCAGCGGGCGGAGATTTTGGGGATGGGCCAGGGAGAATTTTGGTACCCCCGAACGGTTCTTTTCCCGTTTTTTCGTTGCCAATTATTGCCCGCTCCTCTTCCTGGAAGAAAGCGGCAGGAACCGCACCCCCGACAGACTTCCGGTCCGGGAAAGGAAGCCATTGTTGGAGGCCTGTGACCGGGCCCTGAAGAGGACCATCCGGTTGCTTTCCCCGCGTTGGGTCCTGGGAATCGGCAACTTCGCGGAAGAACGGGCCAGGGCTGCGCTTTCGGGCCTGGAGGTGGAAGTGGGAAGGATCAGCCATCCCAGTCCCGCCAATCCCAGGGCCAATCGGGGTTGGGCGAACCTGGTCGAGAACGAACTGGCGGCATTGGGTATTCAGGTATAACTCCACAGGGGACCCCATGGCCTGAATTTACATGGATCATCGCTTTTGACCAAAAAGCTGCCTGCCTTTTTGAGTTCGATGGTACAGTCGAGCCTGAGAAAAGACCAAAGAAAGGGCGAGGGATGAAGGAGATCAGAGTATGCTTTCCAGGGGGGTTACGAGTGGATGCCGAAGTTGACGGCAGGCTAATCCCCACGGATCAAGCGGTCGAGGAAGGAGGCGGGGGGACGGCCCCGGAGCCTTTTTACCTGTTCCTTGCCTCCATTGCCACTTGTGCGGGGATCTATGCCCTGAGATTTTGCCAGAGACGGGGCATCGATACACGGGACATGACATTGACCATGGCATGCGAGTACGATGAGGATATAAGACTCTATCGCAAGATGACCATCGACCTGAAACTTCCCCACGGGTTTCCGGAAAAGTACCGGGGGGCCATTATCAAGTCCATGGACCTTTGCGCGGTGAAAAAACACATCCTGAATCCGCCGCAGTTTGAGATCAAGACTTCATAAAGTGTCACCGAAAGGTACGGGAGAGGCCTTTGAGAGAGATACGAACCGTCTGTCCCAGGGACTGTTACGATACCTGCGGCCTGATCGCACGTGTCGGTGACAACGGCGAGGTGTTGTCCGTAAGGGGTGACCCGCAGCATCCAATCACCCGAGGCCTTACCTGCCCGAGGGCCGCGAAGGATCAGGTAAGGCTTTACAGGAACCGGGTGGAGGCCCCGTTCATCCGCCGCAAAGGCCGATTCCATGCCATCGGGTGGGAAGAAGCCCTGGATACCCTGGCCCAGAGGCTTTCAAAGGCCCTTCGGGAACATGGCCCGGAAACGCTCCTTTACCTGGCTTATGCAGGGAACATGGGCCTTCTCACCGAACTTTTTCCCCAGAGGCTCTGGAACGCGCTGGGGGCCACCCAGACCGATTATTCCCTGTGCAGCGAATCGGGGCATCGGGGTATTGTGCTTCATTACGGCCACAGCTACGGCCTTATGCCGGAAGACCTCCCTGATCGAGATTTCATCGTGTTTTGGGGATTCAACGCGGCAGTGAGCGCTCCCCATATCTGGGCCCTGGCCCGGAAGGCCAGGAGAAGGAAAGGGGCCTCAATCGCCGTGGTCGATCCCTTCAAGACCAGGACTGTGGAAGGTGCGGACCTCTGGCTCCGGCCGAGACCGGGAAGCGATGTCGCTTTGGCGTACGGAATCATGCATCATCTGGTCCGGGAAGGGCGGGTGGATCGTGCATTCATTGAAGAGTGGACCCGGGGTTTCGAGGCATTGGAAGAGGAGGTCCTGAGGTGGCCCCCGGAAAGGACCGAGAATTGTACAGGGGTGCCATGGAAAGATGTGGCCGCCCTGGCCGATGCTTACGGCAAGGCCGAGGCCCCGGCTACCCTGATAGGTATCGGTCTTCAGAAATGTGTCAAGGGTGCCGACCAGGTGCGGGCGGTTTCCCTGGTTCCTGCCCTGTTGGGCTTCCATAGGGCCTTCTTTTATAGCAATGGGGAGGCCTTCCAGGTGGACAAGGCGGGGCTGAAAGGGGCCCGGCAGGCCGCAGGGAGACATAGAGTCGTGTCCCAGGTTGACCTGGCGGATCGGGTAAAGGAGGGACTCTTTAGGTGTATCTTCGTGAGCCTTATGAATCCCGCCCTGACGCTTCCCAATCAGACAGCCTTCCGGAAAGGAATCTCCAGGGAAGAGGTTTTTCTTGCCGTACACGAGACCCACTGGACCCGAACCGCACAACTCGCAGACCTTGTCCTTCCGGCGCCCACCTTCATGGAAAAAGATGACGTGGTGATTCCCTACGGACATCCCTATGCTCGTCTGGCCCCGAAGGTCGTGGAGCCGGTCACGGACAGCCGCAGCGAGGTATGGCTCATGCGGGAACTGGCTTCCCGCCTGGGACTCAGGGATGATTGGCTCTTCGAGGATCCCTGGAAGGCGGTCGAGACCGCGCTCACAGGCGCCCTGGAAGGACGGGACTGGCATGCTTTGCTCGAGGGTCAAACCGTGGCCCTCAGAAGACGGCCCGTTGAAGTCTATCCGACGCCCTCTGGGAAAATCGAGTTTTACTCCACTCAGGCCGGGAAGCTGGGGTGGGATCCCCTTCCCAGGCAACGTACTTTGGATATCCCTGCCGGGCGATTCCAATACGTGGCAGGTGCCCTCCCGCTTTACACCCATACCCAGTTCCAGGAAGTTTACGGCGATATCCCTCCCGAGGTTTACATCCATCCCTTGGATGCGGAAAGGCTGGGGGTCCTCCAAGGGGACCGGGTGGCCCTTTCTAACGAAAGGAGCGAGGTGACGATGCGGGCGGTCGTCTCGGAGAAGGTCCTTCCCGGTGTCTTATGGTCCCCGAGACAGTTAGAGGGATTGGACGGCAGGCCGCAGAACGGGCTTACCAGCGGCAGTCCCCAGGAGATCGGGGGAGGGCCGACCTACAATTCGACCCTTGTAACCATAGTCAGTGCTAACCATTGAGGGGGCGATTCTGTAATTTGAAGGGGGTATCCGATGTCCGAAGCCGGCTCTATGTTCACTCTGCAGTTCGATGAAGCGATCTGCGCATCCTGTCCCTCCGGGGCCTGCCTGGTGAAGTGCCAGTACCTGGAGGCGGACCGCGAGCAAGCGAAACGGGAGATGTTGAAGATTTTCAGGGGGGAGGACTCCCGGGTGCTCCAGGAGTGCGTCACCTGTTACGCTTGCGAGGAGTATTGCAAACGAGGCAACCATCCTTTTTACCTGATCACCCAGCGCCGGGAGGAAAAGGGGATTCTCACGGCCCCACGGGCCATCACCCGGCAGTGGATCAACATCGGAGAGCCCCGGGGAAAGTACGAAGTGGGGGAGATCAAGGAGAGGGCCCTTTCATTCGGCTTCATGCCCCAGTTCAAGGATATCGTCAAGGGGAAACTCTTCGAGGACGTGATGCCCGGCTATTTTTTCGGGCAGGAATATTTCTGCAACGTCGTCTATATCCACTTCGCCAACACGGCCGTAATAAAGGAACGCCTGCCGCGGGTGATCCGGAACATCCAGGAACTGGGGGTGAAAGAGGTCGTATTCATGCATGACGAATGCTACGCGGCCTTCTCGTCCCTTGCTCCGGCCTTCGGGATGGAGGTGCCCTTCAAGCCGATTCATTATTTCGAGTATTTATACCAAAGATTGGAAGGGCTTCGAGGGGATATTCGGCCCCTTCATATTCGTGTGGCCTACCAGAGGCCCTGTTCAAACCGGCTTTGTCCCCGGACCCATCGATGGGTACCGAAAATTCTGGACCTGATCGGAGCGGAATTGGTGACGAGGACCTACCAGGATGAGAACGCCCTCTGTTGCGGGAGCATCTTCAGGGCCATGTACGGGTACGATCTGGCGGCAGACGTACAGGCCCGTAACATTGAAGACATAGTGAAGAGCGGGGCGGAGTACTGTGTTTTCAATTGTCACGGATGCCAGAACGCCTTGAGTGATCGGCTGGCCAGGAAGGGTGTGAGGCCTATTCACATGGTAGAGTTGTGCCGGATGGCCATCGGCGAGAATCCGGGATTTGAGGTGCCGTGAAATGGAAGACATCAAGCGAAGACTGTGTGACATCGTTGGTGAACGGTTCGTTTCGGACCGGGCGGAGGAACTCTTTTTTTACGGCCGGGATCCCGGTCTCATGCCCCCCCACAGTCCTGACTTCGTTGCCTTGCCCGGGACGGTCGAAGAGGTTCGGGAAATCGTAAAGTTGGCCTTCCGGGAAGGGGTTCCAGTGGTCCCCATGGGCGCCGGGATGACCCTTACAGGACTATGTATTCCACGGAAGGGCGGAATCGTCCTGGACATGAAGCGTATGAACCGAATTCTGGAAGTCAATGACAGGGCCCGTTATACCATCGTGGAGGGGGGAACGCCAACGGGTGCATTGAAGGCTTACCTGGATGCCCATCACCCGAGATTACGGTTCAGTATCCCGGATTCCCCGGCCGCAACGACGATAGCGGCCAACGTCATGATTCACGGACAGGGACGCCTCACCCAGCAGTACGGTTTCAATTCCGACATGGTCACGGGCCTGGAAGTGGTGCTCCCTACGGGAGATGTCGCGAGGATCGGGTCCTGTTCCCTTTCTCCCGATTGGTTTTCCAAAGGTGCGCCCCTTCCTGACCTTTCGGGGCTTTTTCTTGGTTGGCTGGGGACCACGGGGGTCATCACCAAGGTGGGTCTCAAGCTTTATCCACGGAAAAAGATGCGGGAAGTTGAGATATTCATCACCGACAGTCCGGACTTTATCCCGGATATCATTTACGAGATCACCCATACCGAGATGACTGAGGACATCAACATCTTCGCCCAGCCCCTCCCGTTGATTTTCAAGGACAATCACCACGTCGTCGTGTACTTCACGGGAGACACGGACGAGGAGTTGGAATTCAAGAAAAAGTCGGTTTTTCATGCCCTGGATCGGTTTATCAAGAACAAAGACGGCGGCTTCATGACGGTGGGGCCGGGCATGAAACAAAGTCTGCTGGACATGCCGCAACGGAGTGCGAGCACCTTTGCGGATGTCACCAAAGGGGGAGGTTTCGAGTACTCCGGACCGATTATCCTGGTGGAAAAATACCCCCAGTGCTCCCGCAAACTGGATGAACTGGCCGAAAAATACGATTTGAAATACCATGCGACGGCAAGGATCATCGGGCGGGGACATGCCATGATGTTCGCCTTCTCCTTCACCTTCAACCGTGCGGACGAGGATATGATGGATCGAGTCCGGGCTGCGCTTCGCGAGGCCAGCGAATTCGCCCTTTCGGCCGGCGGCGTTTTCTGGAAACCCACCGTGGATGAACAGAGACGGCTCCTTCAGGCCATGGATCCGGTAACCCGGCGTCTCATGCAGATGATAAAGCGGAATCTGGACCCGAGCGGCATCATGAACCCCGGGAACTGGGAGGTGCCTTAGGATGAGACACGAAGAGATCCTGCACAGGTGTTTCCGTTGCGGCTGGTGTAAGTTCACGAGCGACTACTCGGAGTTCAACTGCCCCTCCTACAGGAAATTTCGGTTCGACACCTTTGCACCGGGAGGGAGGATGTGGCTGATCCGGGCCTGGCTCAATGGAGATATTCCAAACAGCGCAAGGTACCAGGAGATCCTTTACTCGTGCGCCACCTGCGGGAGCTGCGTGGAGCACTGCGCCTTCAGCTTCCGCGACGATCTGGTGGAAATCTTCATCTCGGCGAGGGAGGAGATGGTCAATGACGGCCGGATTCCTCCTCCGGTCCGCGATTTTCTTAAGAGCATCAATGTCCACGGCAATCCATTCAAGGCACCGGAGGGGGAACGGGGGGCCTGGGCTGAGGGAATGCCGGTGGAGCCTTACTCAGACCAGGACTACCTCCTCTATATCGGATGCGTGGGCTCCTATGACGAGCGGGGAAAGAAGATCGCAAAGGCCTTGGCCCGCTTGCTTTCGAGAGCGGGGGTCTCCTTCGGTATCCTGGGAGACCGGGAACTGTGCGACGGCAACGAGGTGAGAGCCCTTGGGGAAACGGGCCTGTTTAGGTTCCTGGCGGAGAGCAATATCAGGATGTTCCGGGAATTGGGCGTAAGGAAGATCGTAACCCTGGATCCCCATGCCTATAACGCCTTTCGCAGGGAGTACCCAGGGATGGGAGGGGATTTCGAGGTGCTCCACTATACCCAGCTTCTCTCCATGCTGGTCTCACAGGGGAGCCTCTCCTTTTCAGGTTTCAGGGAGAGGGTGGTCTTTCATGACCCCTGCTATCTCGGACGTCACAGCGGAGAGTATGAGGCCCCGAGGGAGATCCTCGATTCCATTCCCGGCCTTGAGCGTATAGAAATGAGACAGTCCCGGGAGAACGCTTTTTGCTGTGGGGGGGGTGGAGGCAATTTTTTCACAGATATTCTCGGAGGGGGAGAGGAAAGTCCCAACAGGATCCGGATAAGGCAGGCGGTCGCGGCCGGTGCCCAGGTTCTGGCCGTGGCCTGCTGCCAGTGCGCGAAGATGCTTGAGGACGGAATCAAGGGAGAGAACCTGGAAGACCGGATCCGGGTTCTGGACATCGCAGAGATCGCCTTGACGGCATTAAAGGGATGACAGCGGCGCCTGTTTTTCTGATATCCGGCTTTCCCGTATCGGAGGTGCAGTCGGCAGCTCAGCCTGAAGGCGTTAATATGTAATAGCTGATATGTAACTATAGGTAAAAAATATGAAAATTGAAAAACGCGGACAGGTTGCCATCCCAAAAAATATCCGAGAAAAATACGGGTTTCTTTCCAACATCGAAGTTTATTTTATGCCAGAAGAAAATGGAGAAAGGACACAACTCCTCAGCCCTGTGGATCAGGTCTACGGAATTTCACAAAAAATATTTTTCCAAACTTCTTGTCCGTATTGACCGATAACCTGTCGTCACCCAATGCTTTTATTGCTTCCCAATCATCAATCATGAATCCTCGAATGTCCGGAGCTTGAACTCTGCTCGTCTGAACCCACAAGCGTTGACCCCTTAAACCCACGAACGGTAACCCTGTATGCGTTTCCCCTGCGCACGCGGGGAATAATTCGCCTGTCCTCTCCCTTTTCTATACATACCTTGGCCGGGTTCTTGTCTTTTCATAGAATTTTTCTATGCCTGTTTCCCTTATTTTTTCGTTGATGAGCACCCAATTCTTATACAGAGGTTCATCAAAATTAGTTCTATTGCAAGGAAATTCGTTACACTCGTAGCAGTAATCAACCTGTTTTTCCTGGTGACATTTGCGAACACCACACTTCTTAAACAGCTTGCACTGCTCGTTCCGGCATCCCCTGCAATTTTCAGATGCAAAGTAATCCAACATCTCTCTGAAATCCGGGTATTTCTTAAAAACCGGTTCATCCAGCAGGGTTTCAAATCGTTTGGCATAGACATGAAAATTCCCAAGTTTTTCTTTGAGTTTCAGACTGTACCTGCGGATATCTCCATCCACATGGGCAAAGCATTTTTCACAGCTTAGTCCGCAGGGGGCCAATGCCTCCTTAATTTTTTCATAACTCATACCCTGTCTCCTTTCTTTGGACAGTTTCCATCCATAAATGGCCGTTTTTCTAAGCCTCGGGACCTGCTAAGAAGCAGGGGGGATTTAGCACCCATAGGGAGCTGTAAATAGGAAACACGCCGGTGCCCGAAATTTATTTATGGATGGGCCCCAAATAGATAAATTCGATAATAGCGGTTTCATTCAGGACACAAAAGTGGCATAATTGACATTTTAGGGGGCAATATCGGCATTTTCCTGTTTTAGGTGGGATCAGAAGAAATGATCTAAAAGGATGAATTAATGAAAAAGGTTACTATTCTGGGCCTTTACAACTCCATGGCAACCACCATTTTCGGCCCCATGGATATCCTAAACCAGGCAGGGAGGCTCTGGAACCGCGTGAGCAAATCCCCCCAAACCCCGCTTTTTGACGTCACCATCGCCTCTTCAGACGGAAAACCCATTCAATGCCTGAATAAAGTCCAAATTCAGCCCCATTGCAGCATTGAAGCAATTCATAAGACAGATTTGGTTATTATTGCGTCTGCCACCTATATAGACCAGATTCTTCAAAAAAGTCCTGATGTGGTTCCATGGATACGCCGGCAATACAAGCAGGGTGCCCATGTAGCCAGCATCTGTACCGGGGTGTTTTTACTGGCTGAAACCGGTTTGCTGAATGGAAAAACAGCAACCCTTCACTGGGGGTTTACAGAGATGTTCCGCCGGAAGTATCCCCAGGTTAATTTAAAACCAGACCGAATGTTCATCGACCATGGGCGCCTCTATTGTTCGGCAGGAGTGACTGCCGGTATGGATTTATCCCTTTACCTGGTGGAAAAGTTTTACGGCCGGCGAACCGCCATAGAGTCTGCCAAGACCATGATCCTGGATTTGGGCCGGGAAACCCAGGCCCCCTACCATTGTTTTCTTTTTTTCAAGGACCATGGCGATCCCCTTGTATCAAAAGCCCAGGAGTGGATAGAAAAACACTACAACCAATCAATTGATTACGACCTGCTGGCCAAGGAATTCCGAATGAGCCGCCGTTCATTGGAACGTCGGTTCAAAAGGGCCGCTGGTGTCACTCCTTTGGGTTATCTGCAGCAATTACGGGTGGAAACCGCAAAAAGACTATTGGAGGAAGGCAGCCATACTTTTAATGAAATAACGTATCTTGTCGGATACGAGGATATTCCCTTTTTCAGGAAAGTATTCGTCAGGCTGACAGGCTTGCGGCCAAAAGAATATCAGCAGAGATTTAGGGGCAGGCAGGATAGGGGACGACCGTGACATATTGACATTTGTGAAGAGGAGGGGTCGGATCTTTCGTGACGAAATATCCCAGTTTATTTGCCTGTTCATCAAATTTCCTTCGAAATCCTCGATCCCCTCTCATTTTTCCCTTTATTTGTTAATTCGAAAGATCCGCCCCCCCATACCCTCACCAAGACTCGGTTCACGCTTTAAATATCCAAATGTCACGAACGTCACCATTCCACTCACATTCCATATATTCAATACTAAGGGCTTTTTATCGGGCACGATTCTCGTGAGGAGCCGTGTTTTTTTGATCTGAAAAAATCCCTTTGCAGGCGATCATTCTGTTGTGAGTCTGGAGCGAACATAGGGCACCAGTCCGCCGGTGGAAATTAATTCCATGATAAAATCAGGGTAGGCAGCGGCTTGAAACGTGAGATTACGGTTTAGATTTCGGATGCTGCCCTTAGCCAAATCGATTTCCAGGACATCTCCACTGGCGGTGGCTTCCACGGCGGCCGGGCACTCCAGCAGCGGTAAGCCGATGTTGATGGCATTACGAAAAAAGATACGCGCAAAACTAATGGCCACCACGCAAGAGATTCCGGTTCCCTTGATGGACCACGCGGCGATTTCCCGTGACGACCCGCAGCCAAAGTTGGTGGTAGCCATCAGTATGTCACCGTTGGTGACCCTGGTTGCGAAACCTGCATCGGCATTTTCCAGACAATGTTTGCCAAGTTCAGCCGGATCCGAAATGTTGGCGTACTTGGCCGGGATGATTGCATCCGTGTCAATGTTGGCCCCGAATTTGTGAACGGTTCCTTTGATTAGCATGTTGAGGTTACCTCTCCGGGATGGACGAGGCGCCCTGCCACCGCACTGGCGGCAGCGACGGCCGGGTTAGTCAAGAAAATCTCTGCGTGGGGGCTTCCCATGCGGCCGATGAAATTGCGGTTGGTGGTCGAAACGCACCGCTCACCGGCGGCTAAAATGCCGCAATGTCCCCCTACACAAGGTCCACAGGTAGGTGTGTTCACCGCTGCGCCGGCTCGCAGGAAAATTTCGATAAGCCCTTCTTGCAGAGCCTCCAAAAATACTTTCTGCGAGCCGGGAATGATGATACAACGCACGCCTTGCATCACAGTTCGACCTTGCAAAACCTTGGCGGCCAAACGTAAATCCCCCAGACGGCCGTTGGTGCAGCTACCGATTACCACCTGGTCGATGGCGATGTTGTCGACCTGGCTGATGGGTACCACGTTGGCCGGGGAATGTGGCAAGGCCACCTGGGGTTCGAGATCAGAAACATCGAATTCATAATGGCTTTTGTAATCTTGTTCATAATCAGCCGGGTATACCTCAAAAGGTCTTTGGGCCCTGGCTTCGGCATATTCAACCGTTTGCTCATCTACCGCAAAAAGCCCGGTCTTGGCTCCGGCTTCCACCGCCATGTTGGCCATGGTGAAGCGGTCATCCATACTAAGGGTTTTCACCACCGGGCCCCTAAATTCCATAACGGCATAGAGCGCACCGTCGACGCCGATCTTTCCGATGGTAAAAAGAATCAAGTCCTTGCCGCCGACCCAGAACGGCAGTTTTCCTTTATAAACAAATGAAATGGTCGGGGGGACTTTCAGCCATATCTCGCCGGTAGCCATTACGGCAGCTGCATCGGTCGAACCGATCCCGGTAGCAAAAGCTCCCAGCGCCCCGTAGGTACAGGTATGGGAATCGGCCCCCACCACCAGGTCCCCAGGTAAGACCAGGCCGTTTTCAGGCAAAATCACATGTTCGATACCGCTCTCAGGACCGATTTCATAATAGTGGATACCTTGTTCCCGGGCGAAGGTTCTGATTTTTTTGATGGCCTCAGCAGCGGCCACATCTTTGGTCGGGACAAAATGATCCGCCACCATTACCACCTTTGATGGATCAAACACCCGTTTGCCCCCCATGTTTTTAAACTGGTCAATGGCGATTCCTGCCGTCAGATCTTCGGCCATCACCAGATCAACCTGCGCACGGATGAACTCGCCGGGGCGAACCTTTGCCTGGTCCGCATGGGCAGCCAGAATTTTTTCAGCCAAAGTCATTATCCCTGTCCTTTGTTTTGAATCTCTGTGTATTTTTTATTGATGTTTAAAGGTACACCAGTCCTTCCATGATGCGGCGGGCCGTGCGATAGATGCTGGCCTGGGTCAGCTTGAAACCGTCCCGTTCCTGCTTGCCGGCAACTTTAACCGGCAGCGTCCCGGAAAAATGGCCCAGTATCAATTCTTCATTCAATTCTTTGTAAGGGTTCAAACATTCATTGACCGTGCTTCCTTCCACCAGGGCCGCGGCCCCGGTGGCCACGGCCCCTGTAACCGGATAGGCCTTATGCAGCATGCCGGCCGCATAAACCTTGGCTGCCAGATGAACGTCAGTACCCTTGATGATTTCGCCGTTGAAAAAGTTAGGATAATCCATGGGAGTGCTAACCAGGGATACCATCGGCATAAATAAGCTTTTGCCTGTCAACCCCACCCATTCCGCCACCTGGAGCCTTAGTTTTTCCAGGTTTTTGATAAGCCGCTTATCTGATTCCAGTTTCTGAGGGACTTCATTACCAGTTAATCCAAGTTCCCTCGCCTTGACAAAGACCACCACGGTGCCGGCATCCACCACGGTTATTTCGACACGGCCGTAATCAGGGAGGTCCAGTTGATCACGGACATTGCCGGTTGGCAAAAGGTTGCCAGTCAGCAATCCGGCTGTATCGGAAAAATCCAAGGTGATGCGGGCGGCGGTTCCCGGAACCCCGGCTATAGAATAGGAACCGTCGTAGCGCGCTTTACCGTCTCGCGTGGGGACTTCGGCCTGAAGGTACCGATTTACTGCCGGGCAATAGATTCTCACCTTGGTAAGCTCTCCTGTTGCTCTCACCAATCCTTCGTCTATCCCGAAAGGACCCACAGCAGCAGATAGATTTCCGCACAACGAGCTGAAGTCAATTGATGCCTCGGTTATCGCCACCTGTCCGAAAAGATAATCCAGGTGGGCGTCGTCCCGGCTGGGAGGAGCGATGATGACCACTTTGCTGGTCAGAATGTCGGCACCACCCAGCCCGTCGATTTGTCTTTTATCCGGGCTGCCCATGACCCGCAAAAGGACCTGAATTCTTGCTTCCGTATCCTGAGGGAGCTCATTTTCATGGAAAAAGACACCTTTGCTGGTGCCACCCCGCATGATTACACATCTCAAGCGTTTCATTCTACCAACTCTCTTTCAAGCAAAGTCCGGCAAGAAGCCGAATTTTGTTTCACAAGTCTGTCTTTTATTGGTACATCAACCCGGGAAGCCACAGGATGATTCGGGGAAAGGTTATGATCAGAATCAGTACCAGCAGATCGCACAAAATGAACGGGGCAATTCCCCGGAAAGCCTCTGGCAGGGACACCCGACCTTCGGCCGCACTGATACAAACATAAACGTTCATTCCCACTGGAGGGGTTACCAGACCGATTTCGGTCACTTTTATCATCACGATGGCAAACCAGATGGGATCAAAACCCAGTTTCACGACCAGGGGGAACACTACGGGTAAGGTGATGGCCAGAATGGCCACTGCATCCAGGAACATGCCCAGCACAAAATACATAAGCAAGATACCGCCCAGGATAACGATCGGTGGCTGCTCTATGCTTCCAAAAAACAAGGACAACTTCACGGGAACCTGGGTGACACTTAAGAACCGCCCGAACAAGATGGCTCCGATGATGATCAGAAAAATCATCCCGTTGGTGCGCATACAGTCAATCAGGGCCCGCCCGACACCGGCCCTGCGCCATCCCTTAAGGGCCAGGGCGATTGCCAAAGCTCCCGCCGCACCTATCCCTCCGGCCTCGGTAGCCGTGAACCAACCGGCGAAGATGCCTCCGAGAACCAAAGCGGCCAAGGCCAGTATTGGCCACATGGCGCCCAGGGCCTGCAGCCGGTCAGTCCAGTTGCTATGAACATTGACCTTGGGAGCCAGGCTAGGGTTAATCCGTACCCGCAGATAGATGAAAGAGGCGTAAACGATTGCCGTAATAGCCCCCGGAATGATGCCCGCCATGAAAAGTCGTCCGATGGACTCCTCGGTGAAGATGGCATAAATGATCAGCAGGCCGCTGGGGGGAATCATCGTGGAAAAAGTGCCGGCAGCAGCGATGCTGCCAATGGCCAGCCGTCGGTCATATTTTCGGGCCAGCATCTCGGGCAGGGCCGCTTTGGTGAAAACGCCGGCTGCAGCCAGGGAAGAACCGCAGGCCAAACCAAAGAAAGCGGATCCAAAAGTGGCTGCGATAGCCAGCCCTCCATTCAGGCGGCCGACCCACTTGCTGAGAGCTTCAAAAGCAACCGTGCCCAAGCCGCCGTTTACGGCAAAGGCCCCCATGAGCAAAAACAGAGGCAAAGGACTTAAGTCGTAAGATGAAGCCGTGGCAAAAGGGGTGGAGCCGATGATCACCAGCCCGCCCTTAAACCCGGTGAGCATGATCAAACCGAGTCCACCCACCAGGCAAAGGACCAGGCCGATATGTAGACCCATAAGGATCAGTATAAAAAGCAAAATCACTCCGAGTATGGCGGCTGCCAAAGGATCCATGTCGCTATCAATCGTCCCGGGCGAATCGCGAAGAATTCGTCCCTTTAAAAAGTTGGTAACGTTCAAAAGTTGTGGCATGGTCGGCTATCAGCTTGAACGAAATGGATGCTGAAGTTTCCCTCGATGCCCAATTTCTGTTTCCAGAATTTCTCCCATTTTTGCTTG
>JAFDEE010000053.1 GCA_019310525.1 Deltaproteobacteria bacterium
TGGGCGGTGTGGGATTTGAACCCACGACTTCCACCGTGTGAGGATGGCACTCTCCCGCTGAGTTAACCGCCCGGATGTGTGTACTCTTTACACTATCCTTTCCCTGCATGCAAATAAAAAAATCATTTAAGGCCCACCATTTTTTTCATGGCGTCCACCTCGTGGGTTTCCAGGTGGCGGTATTCACCGATCTTCAGGTCCCCGAGTTCCAGCACACCGTACCCGGTTCTGATCAGGTGTACTACCCGGAATCCGACGGCCTCGAACATCCGCCGAATAAGTCGGCGTCTGCCGCTCGTGACGGTAATGCGTACAAGACTCTTGCCCTTTTCCTCCCCCAACCGGGCCACTTTTGCCGTGCCGCTGAAACCATCGTCAAGGTATACTCCTTTCCTCAACCGTTCCAAAATCGCCTCGGGAATGGATCCATTCACCGTAACCTTGTAAGTCTTGGGAACCCTGAAACGTGGGTGTGCAAGGCGATGTGCCCAGTCTCCGTCATCGGTCAGGAGTAAAAGCCCCAGGGTATCGAAATCGAGCCTTCCAACGGAGTAAACCCTTTGGGGCACATTTTCAAGGAGATCCGTAACAACGGGCCGACCTTCAGGATCGCTGAAGGAACAGAGATAACCAAAGGGCTTGTTGAGCATGAGGTAGATCCTCGGGGAAGGCCCGGGGATCTCCTGGCCATCTACCTTGATCCTGTCTACACCCCAAAGGGCCTTGGCACCGGGACCGGAAACCACCCGGCCGTTGACCGTGACCCGGCCCTCAGATATCAACGCGTCTGCTTTTCGACGGGAGGAGACCCCTGCAAGTGAGAGGATTCGATTGACCCTTTGGGGGACCAGGAAGGTTCTATCATCCCCCGGAGGGCTCTTGATCGGGGTCCATTCGGCCGGTTTTGGTTGGGAGGCTTTCTCGGGTTTGGCGCCCCTTGATGTCTTCCGGCGCGCTTCCCGATGCCTGCCCTCCATCATCCTCTTCCCCTTCTCCCGGCGCATCCCCCGCGCCCTTTTCCGAATCCCGGTTTTGGGCCTCGAAGAACCCATTTTGGGTGATTTCTTTGATCTCATGGATGAGGCTCCTTTGCGATGGTAATCCCTCCGGTCCCCCTTCTTTCAAAGGCGCCTCGGATTCCAGTTCGTCTGAACCCAGGGACTGGATTTCCTTGAGTTTTGGGAGGGAGTTGAGGTCCTTGAGATCGAAGACTTCCAGAAAGCGCTTCGTCGTTCCGTAAATCAAGGGTTTTCCGGGAAGGTCCTTTCTCCCCATGATTCTGATGAGTCCTTTTTCAAGGAGGGTTTTCAAGATCCCCCCCACGTCAACGCCCCTGTATTTCTCTATCTCCTGGCGGAGAATAGGCTGCTTGTAAGCAATAATGGCCAGGGTCTCAAGGGCCGCCCTGGATAGCCTGCTTGGGGAACTCTGGATCATCTTCCGAATGTAGGGTGCATACTGGGGATGAGTCCTGAGCTGGTAACCTCCGGCAACCTCCTTGAGAGTGAAGCTGCGCCCCATGGCCTCGTATTCATATCTCAAGACCTTTAGGGCGCTCCTGATCTCAGCCGGCGAGGCATCCGGCAGACAATCCCGGATATCTTTCGGACTCAGCGGTTTATCTGATGAAAAGAGCAATGCTTCTATGATCAATTTCAAAGACTTAACCATTCTGGTCATCCTCGGTTTTCTTGAATCGGGCTTCGAGCCGGATATCTCCTTCCGGATCCGGTTGAAAGGCCCTGACAAGGCCCCTTTGAATAAGCTCTAGAAGGGCGAGGAAAGTAACGACCAGTTCCCCTAAGGGTGCCTTTTCCGTGAAGAGGTCCCTGAAGAACAAGACCCCCTTCTCCTTCAGGCGGTCAAGGATAACCGTGGTCTTCTCTTTCAGAGACCACTCTTGTGCCCGAAAATGGAGTTGAGGGAGGGGACCTCGCTGATCGAAAACCCTTTTAAAGGCATCAATGAGTTGAAACAGGTTGACCTGAAACGGGGCATCTTCTTCTGCCTGGAACTGCTCGAGGTAATCACGCGGCAACCTCCTCGTAAACACGTTCCTGTCAAGGAGGGGCCTTTCACCCAGCATAGCGGCCGCCTCCTTGAGCTGGAGAAATTCGATAAGGGGGCGGGTGATTTCATCCCTTGGATCCTCTTCGTCCTCATCGTCGGTCTTGGGCAGAAGCATCCTGGATTTGATGTGCATGAGGGTGGAGGCCATTACCAGGAATTCGCCTGCCACGGTGATGTTCAATGCCTTCATCATGTCTATGTATTCCAGGTACTGGTCCGTGATCAAGGCGATGGGGATATCAAAAATATCCACCTCGTTCTTTCGGATGAGATGGACAAGAAGATCCATCGGCCCTTCAAAAATCTCAAGTTTGACTTCGTAATCCTTGGTTTCCACCGTCATCAATGATGAACCGTCCCGCCTCAAAGGCTTTTGGTGGATGCCCGCATTTGTTTTCAGGCTCCATCAGATCCTGGTGCCGGGCGCCCGGCGTATGGCATGGTATATTTTTATCCCAAATCTTCGGTAATCCTTCGCTCGATACGGATGGATCAAATGGTTTCTGCCACTTGGAAACCTGCCGGGTCCGTATATGGGAGGCTGAGAAGCCTTCGTAAGGTTTCCCGCGCGGCCTTACGTGAAAAAGAAGGGATCTCACCTAGGCCCAGTGGGGAGGTTTGGGCTAGATCTTTACGGCTTCCCTGACTTCTATCATGGTCTTTTGCGCTACCTCTCTGGCACGGGCATTCCCGTTCTCCACCACTTCCCGCACATAATTCATGTCGGCCTCAAGCTCAGCCCTTTTGGCCCGAATAGGTTCCAGGGCCTTGTTCAAGTTTTCGCTCATACGTTTCTTGCACTCCACACAGCCGATTGAGGCATTTCGACAGTCTTCATCGATTTGAAGGAGAACTTCACGTGGTGTATAGATTTCATGAAAAGAGAAGACGTTGCAGATCTCCGGACGTCCCGGGTCGGTTTTTCGGGCCCGTTGTGGATCAGTGATCATTTGGCTTACTTTTTTCTCCGTATCCTCAATTGAATCAGATAGAAAGAGCGCATTGTTATAGCTTTTGCTCATCTTTCTCCTGTCAGTCCCCAGGATCTTCGAGGTAGGTGCCAATAAGGTGTCGGGTTCGGGGAAAACCTGACCATAAAGGTGGTTGAACCGCCTGGCGATCTCCCGAGTGAGTTCCACGTGTGGGGCCTGATCCTCTCCGACGGGAACGCCGTTGGCCTTGTACATGAGGATATCGGCGGCCTGAAGAACAGGATATCCGAGAAAACCGTAAGTGTAGACATCTCTCTGGGTCAGTTCTCTGAGCTGTTCTTTGTAAGTCGGGTTCCTTTCCAGCCAGGGCAACGGGGTGATCATGGAAAGGAGCAGGTGCAGTTCCGAGTGCTCTTTGATCTGGGATTGTACGAAAAAAGTCGCGACATCAGGGTCGAGTCCCACTGAGATCCAATCGATGATGATCTCAAAGGTGCTTTCCCGGATGGTTCCCGTATTGGCATATTCGCTCGTCAGGGCATGCCAGTCCGCAATGAAAAAGAAACACTCATATTCTTTTTGAAGCTCCATCCAATTGCTCAGGGCCCCATGTAGGTGACCCAGGTGGAGTTTTCCGGTCGGTCTCATTCCGCTTACGATTCTCTTCTTGCCCATTTCTTTATTCCGCTCCAAATTTATTCATATTTTGTCCCCCGGACAATGGGAGGAAAACTCTTGCCTTCTTGGTTATCGGTAACACGCCTGGGAGACGGGGCGGGAAGGAAGCTGTGTGTTCCCGCGCCTCAGGAAGGCGGCTCCTGATTCCCTCCGCTCTCGGCGGATATTGGAAAGTGATCCTTCACGAAGAGGATTTCGTCTTCCCTGCTCTTTAGGGTTTCGTTCAGCCTGGCCTCCAGGAGGCTGTCCAGGATTCTCCGGTATAGAGGACCCGGGGGGTACCCCAGTTCCTTCAGGTCTTTTCCCCTCAGGATGGTTTCAGTCCCCTTCAAGTGGGTGAAATATTTTGAGATCAGCCGCCTGACACCACGATTCTTGCTTTTGGCCATCATGTAGAGCAGGATGTCTGTATCATATTGGGAGAGCAATGTATAGAGAGGATAATTATCTCCCTCCCTGAAACGGTACAGTTTGTCCAGCACGTCGTTCACTTGGCTCCGCTGCTCGATCATCCTCCTTCTCTCCCCGACCCCCACCTGCATGCGTTCCATCAGATCCTCCAGGGCAGGCGCTTCGAGGGATGACGTGAGCCCATGCCAGTAAACCTTCCACGATTCGTAAGGTTCATCCAGATAGAGATTGTCGAACCAATAGAGCACCCCCCTGATCTCCCTGAGAAGCGTCCAGAGGTCGTTGTTCACTTTGATTTCCGGTGAGAGAAACCGCAGGAGATCGAATTCGTTCATCCTCTCGATGGCCTTAACCGGTTCCTCTTCCATGAGCATGAGTTTTATCTCTGTGAAAAGGCGTCTTCCCGAGAGGGCCTTGAATGATTCGATCTTCACGGCGTTTTTGATCAGGGCAAGGGTGAGTTTGCCGATTTTGAAACCGAATCGCTGCTCAAAACGTATGGCCCTCAGCACCCGCGTGGGGTCCTCCACGAAGCTGAGGTTGTGAAGCACCCTGATCACCTTTTCCCTGAGATCCTTCACAGCCCCGAAGTGGTCCACCAGGATTCCGAATTCCTTTTTGTTCAGCTTGACAGCGAGGGTGTTGATGGTGAAATCCCTCCGGTAAAGATCCATTTTCAGGGAGCTCATTTCCACATTCGGCGGGGCGGCGGGAGATTCATAATATTCGATCCTGGCGGTCGCGATATCCACTTTGAACCCGTCAGGGAAGATGAGCACCACTGTTCCGAATTTTCGATGGCTCCTGACCTTGACTTCGTGTTGCTTGGCAAATTCCTGCGCGAAGCGGATCCCGTCCCCCTCGATCACGATGTCTATATCGAGGTTTTCGCGTTTCAGGAAGATGTCCCGGACCACGCCGCCTACCAGGTAGGCGTTGTATCCCAGCATGTCGGCAACCACACCGAACTCTCGTAATATTTTTATAATCTTTCTCGGGAGACGTTCTTTGAGCATGGCCGACATGTTCTTCTTTCGGCCGAACCGGGCCGCATGACGGGACTCGTAAAGAAAATCTGGCAGCACCGGACCTCCCACCAGGATGTTCATGAGATCCGTTCGGGTGATGACGCCCACCACCTTTCCCTTTTCAACAACGGGAAGGATCCTGAGCTTGTCCTGGATGATTTTCTCCTGAACCTCCTTGAGAGGGGTTTCAGGAGTTACGGTAGGGACGTCTATGTTTAAGTAATCCTTGACCTTTATGTCTCCCAGGCCGAAGTAGACGGCCTTTTCCACGATTTGGCGAGTGATGTACCCCGCGAGTTCGCCCTTTTCGTCGAGGGCCACCAAGACGTTGATGTTATATTGGGTCATGAGGGTCGCGGCGTTCTTTATGGTTTCGTCCACCGGCACATGGATCACCGGGGAGGTCATCATATCCTTGGCCTTTTTCTGGGGGGTGATCCGGCTGCGGAGAAGATGGTGGAGGGATTTTTCAACCTGGATCAGGGTCTTGTTCTTGATGGTGGCTGATGCCGCCTGGGGATGCCCGCCGCCGCCGAATGCGAGGGCGATTTCGGCCACGTTGACGTCCTCCACACGGCTTCGTGCCACGAGGTAGATCTTGTCTTCCATCTGGGCCAAGGCAAAGATCACCTTCAGGTTTTCCATCTCCATGAATTTGTGGACCAGGACCGCGAAATCCCCGATGTATTCCTCCCTGATGACCTTGGCGATGATGACCTCGACCCCGTTGATAACCCTGGTGGTGGCGGAGCGTGTAAGATCGTTCAGCAGCCATACCTGTTCGGCCGTGAACTCCCGTGGAAGCATGTCGGCGATGAGATTGAGATTTGCTCCCTGTTCAACGAGCCATGCCGCGGCCCGCAGATCCTCGGGCCGGGTTGAGGAGAAGGTGAAGGACCCCGTATCCTCGTGAATCCCCAGGCACATGATGGTGGCCTCGTCGGGATTGATGGGGATTTTGCGCTGGCGTATGATATCGGTCAGGATGGAGGTGGTGGCGCCGACAGGCCGTATGACTTCCAGGTCTCCGTGAATATCTTCATGGGAGTCGTGGTGATGATCGTAGATGTGGATTTCCAGGCCTTCCCTGTCCACAAGGTCGGCGAATTTCCCGATGCGGCTCCGCATCCGTGTATCCACAAGGACGAGCCTCTTTACCTCGTCGAAATCGACATCTTTGATCCTTGTGAAATCGAAGAGATAGGAGGTCGAGTGCAAGTAGAAATTGCGGAGGTTCCTTTCTTGCGATCCTGGAAAAACGAGGGCCGCTCCTGGATAAAGTTTTCTTGCTGCAATGAGGGAGGCGAGGGCATCGAAATCCGCATTGATATGGGTAGTGATGATTTCCTTCGGTCTCCCTTTTGAGGAAGGAGATCGATCCTTTAGGGACGGCTTCTTTTCCATGACAGCATAGTAGCATAGAGGACTAATTCAGTCACCGGTCATTTCCAGGAGACCTTTGCAAAACGCCCCCTTTTGTTCATTTTCGGCGTCAGGCTCAAACCGGGCACCCACCCGAAGGGTGGGGAGTCCAAGTGAAACGCGGACAAATTTCAATCCTCAAAATACTTCAATGTATGGATGCTTGTCCCGCTTGGGATACCAAGGGGGGCGGTTGAAATTTTGGCCTTCCCCTCCGGGGCGTAGGCCTTACGGGCCGGAGGGTTGAACTTGAAAATAGAGCATTTTTCAAAGGTCTCTTCCCGGTGGCCGTCGGGGCTCCCTTCAGGCGGGGCATAAGGGCTTGGTGCCCATGAGAGGGGCGGAAGAGAAGAGCTGGAGAAACCGGCTTGAGCCGGGTTGTTTTTCCCTTGTCGAAAACAGAGATATCAGATCCCCTTGGCTTTCTCTTCGGATTCCTGTTTTTTCTTGCATTCGATGCAGAGTGTGGTGACGGGCCTGGCCTTCAACCTAGCCTCCGAAATGTCTTCTCCGCAGACTTCACAGATGCCGTAGGTCCCATTGTCGATGCGTTCCAGGGCTTCTTTGATCTTGCCGATCAGCTTTCTTTCCCTGTCCCGGATCCTGAGGGTGAAATTTCTGTCCGATTCCAGAGTGGCTCTGTCGGAGGGATCCGGCAGATTCGCCTTTTCGGAAGTCATGCCGCTCACGGTCTCGTTGGCTTGAAGAAGGAGTTCCTCCAGTCTTTCTTCGAGGCCCTTTTTGAACTGTTCGAGTTTCTTTTTTGATAACATGGCCTTAGATTCCTTCATCACTATTTCATAATTTTATCCCAAAAGGTTTTCTCTTTTCGACGGAACTTTGTCCCTTCGGTCTTCGCGAATTCTTCCAGAAGCTCCCTCTGGCGCTGGGTCAGTTTCTTGGGTATTTTCACATGGACCTTCACGAAAAGATCCCCCCGCTTGTTTCTCTTCAGCATCGGCATTCCCTTCCCCGGAACCGTCAGGATATCATCAGGCTGGGTTCCGGGTGGGATTTCCAGCTCAAAGCCGTCCTCCGCTTCGATTAAGGGGATATGAACGGTCCCCCCGAGGGCGGCCTGAACGAATGAGACTGGGATTTCACAGAGCAGGTGCTCACCCTCGCGGGTGAAGAAATCGTGTTGCCTTATGTGGATAAAAACGAATAGATCTCCCGGTGGCCCGCCGAATTCTCCGGGTTCCCCTTCCCCTTGGAGTCTTAATTGGGAGCCGGTATCGACCCCGGGAGGGATCTTGAGCGTGATTTTCCGCTCCTTTCGGATTTTCCCCGCTCCCCTGCACGCCTCGCAAGGATCCGTGATGATCTGACCCTGCCCGTTGCATGCAGGGCAAGTAGTGGTGATCTGGAAAAACCCCTGGGAACGGACGACCTGCCCCCGGCCCCGGCATGTGGGGCAGATTTGGGGCTCCTTGCCTGGTTTGATTCCTGAACCGTTGCAAAGCCCGCAAACCTGCCATTTCATGAAGGAAATTTCCTCTTCTTTACCGTGGAAGGCCTCCTCGAGGGTCAATTCCAGATCATAGCGGAGGCTGTCGCCCTGCCTGGCCCGTGTTCTGCCGCGGCTTCTCCGGGAACCGAATCCGAAAAAGTCCTCGAAGATGTCCCCGAAACTGCTGAAGATGTCCTCAAAACCACTGAAACCCCTGAAGCCGCTTCCCTCAAGGCCTTCGTGACCGTAACGGTCATAAATTTGACGTTTCTCCCTGTCCCTCAGGACTTCGTATGCCTCCGCAGCTTCCTTGAACTTTTCCTCGGCCTCCTTGTCTCCCGGGTTTCGATCAGGATGATATTTCATGGCCAGTTTACGGTAGGCCTTCTTGATCTCTTCTTCGCCTGCGGAACGGGAAACGCCCAGGACTTCATAGTAGTCCCTTTTGTACATCGTTATTGACCTTCCGCGATCTCTTCTTTCTTCTCTTCTTCCGTTGGAGTTTCAGCAGATATTTCACGGGGTTCGGGTTGCTCGACTCCTTCAAGCAGGATGCCCGTGTCATCCGGAAGTTGAGGAGTCTCCTTTGAAGTATCCGCCAGGACCACCTTTCCTGCTGCGATCTCACGGAGTGAGACAACGATATCCTTGTTCTTGGACTGAATGGTGGGTTCCGCGCCTTTCCTGAGCTGGCGCACCCGTTTGGCCGCCATGTGAATCAACGTGAAACGGTTGTTTACTTTCTTTAAGCAGTCTTCTACAGTAATGCGTGCCATTGGGGATCTCCTGCAAAAAGTATTGCTCCCTTAAATAGGGGGCGGTTACCTTTGGGCGCCGAAGGTGACCAACGCGCCTCATGCTGAACGGCTGGCTATAAGCTCAATATTTGGCATAAATAAACTTTACTTTATAGCAGCCTGAATGTTATATGTAAATTCTTTTTTTTGGATGTCCAGGGGTGGAGGGGCATTTTATTGTCTACCTATGGGAGTGATAGTAAAACCCTTGCCCGGGGGAGGGGGGCACGTCTCCAGGCGACGATTTGGTTTGAGTATCTAATGCGAGAGGGTTCGAGGGGTCACGGGTTCCGGAGCGTATGCGTAAATAGTGTCCATCCATAAGGCAGGCAATTTTGTTCAAGGTCAAGGAAGGCGAAGATTTTAACCCCCCCGCTTGGTATCCCAAGCGGGACAAGCATCCATACATTGAAGTATTTCGAGGATTAAAATCTGAGCCTGACGCCGCTTGTCCGCCGCTGTCTGACGGACTTGTCACGCCGAAGCCTTAGCGAAGGCGGAAGATTGGGGAAAAGGGGCATTTATGGATGGGCACTAAATAGATTTCATCGCCCGGGAGCCTTTGACCCCTTGAATCCTTGGACCCTCTGGCCATTTCTAACTGGAATGGTCGTTGACTGGATGGCTTCAGGCGGAGAAATCGAATTCCCCGAGTAGAACAGGATCGCCGTTACCAAGGTGCACGGCATGGCAAACCGATCATCGTTTCCAGCTGAGTGAGGCCCAGAGACATGCTCGCCAAGGTCTTGAGCAGCGCCGTCATCGGCATTGATGCCTATATCGTGAACGTCGAGGTGGATATCAGCCAGGGACTCCCTTCCTTCTCAACCGTGGGGCTGCCGGAAGGGGCCGTCCGCGAGAGCAAGGAAAGGGTCAGAACGGCTATCAGGAATTCCGGTTACCATTTCCCCTCGGATCGCATCACGGTAAATCTGGCCCCAGCCGATATCAAGAAGGAAGGAACGGCCTTTGACCTTCCCATGGCCCTCGGAATCCTTGCGGGAACAGGACTTGTTTCTCCATCTTCCTATGCAGGGCACCTAGTCCTGGGAGAAATGGCCCTGGACGGGCTCGTCCGGCCCATAAAGGGAGTTTTGCCCATGGCGATAGCGGCCAAGGAGCAAGGTCTGGCGGGCATCTACCTTCCGGCCGAAAACGCGCCGGAGGCCTCTGTTGTCGGCGGGATAAAGATATACCCCCTAAAAAGCCTTTCCCAGTTGATCGAAGCTCTCTCGGGCATTCGACCCATTGAGCCTTTTTCAGGCGATAACCTCCCTTTCGAACCCGGTAAAGAGGAGTATCCCTTCGATTTTTCCGATGTCTGCGGACAGGAAAGCGTTAAGAGGGCGATGGAAATCGCCGCAGCCGGGGGACACAATATGATCATGATCGGGCCCCCTGGAGCTGGAAAGACCATGCTCGCCAAGCGCCTTTCCACCATCCTCCCTGAACTCGCTTTCGAAGAGGCCCTGGAAACTTCCAAGGTTTACAGTGTGATGGGTCTCATGCCAAGGGGAAAGGGCTTGATTCAGACCCGTCCCTTCAGGGCTCCCCACCACACCATTTCAGATGCCGGGCTCATCGGTGGGGGGAAAAATCCCAAACCCGGCGAAGTGAGCCTTGCCCACAACGGGGTTCTGTTTCTGGACGAGTTGCCGGAATTTCGCAAGAACGTGCTGGAGGTCCTCAGACAACCCATGGAAGACAGGGAGGTCACCATTTCAAGGGCCAGTTCTTCGGTCACCTATCCGGCCAATTTTATGCTGGTGGCCGCCATGAATCCCTGTCCTTGCGGTTTTCTCGGAGATCCGAAACGTGAATGTACCTGCACCCGGCTCCAGATCCAGAGGTACCGGTCGAAAATTTCCGGGCCTTTGATGGATCGGATTGACATTCACACGGATGTCCCCGCGGTTCCTTTCAAGGACCTGGCCTCTGAGGATGCCGGGGAGACCTCGGCCGAGATCCTTGGACGGGTCAAGAAGGCCAGGGAGATTCAGAAAGAGAGATTCAGCCGACTAAAGGTTCACGTCAACGCGGACATGGAAAGCCGTCACATTCGAAGGTATTGCAGCCTGGAAGCCGGTTCCATGGATCTCCTGGAAAATGCCATGGATCGATTCGCCCTGAGCGCCCGGGCCCACGCGAGGATCTTGAAGATATCGAGAACCATTGCGGATTTGGAGGGCAGCCCCGAAATCCGGTCCCACCACGTGGCCGAGGCGATCCAATACCGGACCTTGGATCGAAAGGCGCTTTTGTGAATAGGGCCCCGACAGGGATCCGTTCAGACCGACCGACGCACTTTAATGGAAGGGGTTCCATATGATGACTTGTTAAATAAAAGGATCTCATCAAAATTTTGAAACGCTCAGTTTAGGTTGAATAAATCGTTTCCTGCATGGGGAGGGGAGGCGGATGTCCTGAACATCTCCCTTGAGCATCCGTGTGAAAGGAAAAACAAATGATTTCACGGAAAAGGAGCGCACAATGGAGAAACCGATTGAAAATTACTGGAGCTTGAGGCTCGAGGAAGTCAAGAAGGCCCTGGAAGAGAACAATTTCGAGGTTTTTCTCGCCGAGGATGCAGGTAAGGCCAAAGAGGTGGTCTTGGACCATATTCTCCCGGCCGTGGCCCCTAGGAGCGTTTCCTGGGGAGGCTCAGTAACCTTCACAACCACAGGGCTCTACGAGGCTATAAAGGCCCGGTCGGATTTAGAGATCCTGGATACTTACGACAGGAGCATTCCCCGGGAAGAGGTAATGGAGAGACGGCGCCGAGCCCTCTTGGTGGATCTTTTCATCACAGGGACCAACGCTGTGACGGAAACGGGTATGTTGATCAATCTGGATATGATAGGGAACCGGGTCGGGGGGATCACCTTTGGACCGAAGAATGTAATCATTTTGGCCGGCAGAAATAAAATCGTTCCGGACCTGGAAGACGGGATGTTCAGGATCAAGAATTATGTGGCCCCGGCCAATGCAATGCGCCTGGACATGAAGACGCCTTGCGTAAAGACCGGAAATTGCGAGGACTGCAAGAGCCCTGAGCGTATCTGCAATCACTGGGTCATCACGGAAAAATCCTTTCCCAAGGGCCGGATCAAGGTCGTCCTGATCAACCAAGACCTCGGTCTCTGAACCCTTCACGGGGGGCTTTTCAAAGTCCCCCTCCTTCCTTTTTTGCACCATTCAATGACCGCAGGCGCGGGCGTATTCAACGAGGGCCCGCATTGCGCGGGCGGCACGTGCTGGTTCCGGAAATACAGGTATTCCGCCACTCCTGAGCCGTAAGATAAACCTTTCCTTGAGGTCCCTGAAGGTATATCCCACTAGAGGTTTTCGGTGGGCGCCGGGAAGGGCGCAGATCGCTTTGGCATGTTCGTCGATGAATTTGTTCGTTTCCTCGCGGATACGGTCCCGTGGCACACCCATTCGGCCCAACGTTTGTTCAACGAGTTGGGTGGGAAGCAGAAAATAGACCAGAAGCATGTCGGCCCCTTCATCTTCCAGGAGGATCCTGGGAAGTTCCTCGAAATAGTGGGTGGGGTCCTTGTGATATGTCATATCAACAGGGTTCGAGAGGCTTCCCGTGGGAGGAACGAAAGGGGCCAGTCTTTCCTTGGTTTCGCTGGAGAGATTGGGAATCTGCAGTCCTGACCGGTCGCAGGCATCGGCGGCGGCTGCACCCGGTCCGCCGGAATGGGTTTGGATGATGACGCGGGCCCCCCGGGGCCTGGGCTGGGTGGCCAGTACCCAGCAAAAGTCGAAAAGCTCGGTAACGGAAGAGGCTCGGATGATGCCGCACTGGCGAAAGGCACCATCGTAAACCCGATCCGAACCCGCCATAGCCCCTGTATGGGAAAAGCTTGCCCGTTTTCCCGCACCGGAACCCCCGGCATAGAAGGCAACGATCGGCTTGTGAGGAACGATGCTCCTTGCAGTTTCGAGGAAATACCTCCCCCGTGTGATCCCTTCGATGTAAAGGGCGATGACCTTGGTGCGGGGACAGGCTCCGAGATATTCCATGGCATCCACGATATCCACATCGGCCTCGTTGCCGACGCTGAATGCAGTGCTGAAACCCAGTTCCATGTTGTCCAAGAATTTGAACATCTGGGTGACGAAGCTCCCGCTTTGGGAGGCAAGTCCTACATATCCCGCCCGGCCGTCGAATTGGAAAAAGGTGGTATTGAGTCGGTGGTGGGGATTTGCCACCCCGATGCAATTGGGTCCCAGGAACCGTATGCGGTACCTGGCGGCGATCTCCTTGAGGCGGCGCTCCAGGAGCACGCCTTCCCCCCCGACCTCCCTGAACCCGCCCGAGACCACGATGGCATGCCGGATGCCACTCTTCCCGCAAGCCTCTAGGACCTCAGGGACCACCCGGGTGGGCAGTACGAGGAGGGCCAGATCCGGCACCTCGGGAAGTTCCCCGGGATCCCGGTAGGCTTTGATTCCCAGGACCTGCTTTTCGGTTGGATGAATGGGATAGAGAGGTCCTTCAAATCCCAGGTGAAGGAGAGAGAGGAGATGGCTGGTCCCCATGGAATCCCCGCGGTTGGAGGCACCGAAAAGGGCGATGCTCCTGGGATTGGCGAGGGGGTATAAGGGGCTGTCTTCGACCCTGTCAAGCATGATTTTTTGTCCTCCGCGTCGTTTCGCTGGAAATAAAACCTGGATAGGCGGTTGTCACCCGAACCAAGAGTTAAAGGAAATCCACCCTGGAATCAACAAAAATAACCAGTGGCAGATTTTGGGAAAAACCCCATTCACCAACCGCGCTGGGGAAACGAACGCCTTCTTATTTTACAAACGTATGAAACCGGATAATCTTCACATCCGGCTTCAGAATTCATCGGGAGCGGACGTGCTCCAGGGAACCACCAGATCAGGAAATCCGAGAGGGAAGTTGGTCGAGTTCAGGGATCTTCCTTCTTGACTTCACCCGCCGATTCCTATATGAAACGACCCGACCTTCTTTTCGGACTTCTTTTAAGGGATGTGAGATTTAAAGGTCGTAAGTGTATATTGTTCTTTGTTTTTCTTTGGTGCTTGGTCTGATGAGCAGAGGGCTTTGAAACCGTTCAATTTTGTCCAAGGTCTAAGGAGGACGAAAATTTCAACTATTGGAATACATTGAGTATTTCAAGGATTGGAATCTGAGTCCAACCTGCCTGTGTGCAATGCATTGGCAGGCGCTGAGATCGGCAAAGTTGGGCGTTTTACAAAGGTCTCGACCATTTAGCCCTATTCTCCCATTATCGGGCGCAGACGGTCCTTCGAGTAAGTGAAAACCCTCCAGGTATTCCGTAATATATCAAATGGTCCAATGGCTGAATTGGTACTCCAAAACGTAACGAAGAGTTTCGGGGGCTTAAAAGCGGTCGATGATTTGGAGATGACCCTTCACCCGGGAGAGATTCTGGGGCTCATCGGGCCCAATGGAGCAGGGAAGACCACGGTCTTCAACATCATCACCGGGGTATATACTCCTAACACCGGGACCGTCCGTTACGGTGAAACATCCCTCAACAATCTCCTGCCACACCAGATTGTCGAAGCGGGGATCGCCCGCACATTCCAGAATGTCAGGCTTTTCAAGGCAATGACAGCCCTGGAGAATGTACTTGCAGGGCTTCATTGCCGAACGAGGATCGGAATCTTGGGCGCCATCTTCCGGACTCCCTCCCAGCGAAAGGAGGAGAGGGAAAGCCGCGAGGAGGCGGAGGAGATCCTCGGGTTCCTTGACCTTTACAAGGTCCGGCATGAACCCGCGGGAAATCTCCCGTACGGCTTCCAGCGTAGGTTGGAGATCGCTCGAGCCCTGGCGACCCGTCCCGGCACATTGCTCCTGGACGAGCCGGCGGCGGGGATGAATCCCCAAGAATCCCTCGAACTCATGAAACTGATCGAATCCATCCTTGAAAGGGGCATCAATATTTTGCTGGTAGAACACGACATGCGGGTCATCATGGGTATTTGCCACCGCATCGTGGTCCTGGACTACGGCCGTAAAATCGCTGAAGGCAGCCCTGAGGATATTCGGAAAGACCCAAAAGTGATTGAGGCCTACCTGGGAAGTCAGACGAAAGGCTGATTTCTTGTTCTGTTAAACCTTAGTGAGAAGGAGGTGTTAGGATGAAGTCTTTAAGGGTTTTGTTAATCATGATGGTGGTTTGTGGATTGGCGGCCTATCCTGGCTTGGCCGCAGCCAAGACCCTGAAGATCGGCTCCATGAGTCCTTTGACGGGACAGTACGCCGCGGACGGAAATGACATCAGGCAGGGTGTCGAGACGGCAATCGCCATGTGGGAGAAAAAGGGGGGTGTGCCCGGTTATGACAAGATCAAATACTACCCCCAGGATTCCGCCTGTGACGGCAAGCAGGCTGTTTCTTCGGCCAACAAGCTTGTCAACTTAGAGGTCGCAGGCGTCATTGGCGCCTATTGTTCATCCGCCACCATTCCTGCCTCTGACGTGTTGAATGACGCCAAGATCGTCATGTTGACCCCCGCCTCCACCAATGAGAAGGTAACCGAGAGGGGCTTCAAATATATGTTCAGGGTTTGCGGCCGGGATGATGATCAGTCCAAGGCAGCGGCCAAGTTTCTCATCAACCGTCTCAAGATCAAGACCGTCGCCATCGTGGACGACAAGACCACTTATACCCAGGGCCTGGCAGACAACCTGGAAAAGGCCCTTGGAGGAAAGGTCAAGGTCGTGGCCAGGGAACATATCAATCAGGGCGACAAAGACTTTTCGGGCGTTTTGACCAAGATCAAGGCCCTTGATCCGGACGTGCTTTACATGAGCCTTTATAATCCCGAGGGGAATCTTATGGCCATCCAGGCCAAGAGATTGGGACTCAGGGCCACCCTCATGTCCGAGGATGCGGTCTACCATCCCAATTATCTGAAAATCGCCAAGGAAGCTGGCGAGGGTACCTATTTCACCTTCGGCCAGCCCCCCAGCAAGTCCATACCGGAGGTCAAGGCCTTCCTGGATGCCTATACCGCCAAGTACGGAGAACCCGGTTCCTATTCTTCCTATGCCTATGACGCGGCCAATATCCTGCTCTCTGCCATAGCAAAGGTGGGTGCAGATGATCCGGACAAGTTGGCCGAGGCCATCCGGGCCACCAAGATGCAAGGGGCTTCCAAGTTCATTACCTTCGATGAGAAGGGAGACAGTGGATCGACTTATAAAGTGCTCGTGGTGAAAGGCGGAAAGTTCGTACCCTTCTGGGATCCCGAGACCGGGAAAGATTTCTGATTCTCGGGGGTGTAAAGGCCGGCCCAGAACATACAGGTTCCGGGCCGGTTTCCTTCTCTGCTTTATACGGGTGCCAACGCATGGACGTATTCCTTCAGCAGGTCGTCAACGGACTTACCCTGGGCTCCATCTATGCACTGATCGCCCTGGGTTATACCATGGTTTACGGCATCATTCAGTTGATCAACTTCGCCCATGGAGAGATCTTTGCGGCCGGGGGGTACCTGGGTGTCATTACTTTGTCCTTCCTCCAGGCCAGGGGTGTCCTTGAGCATCACCCGATCCTGGGCCTGGCCTTAGCATTCTTTCTGGCCATGGTTTACTGTGCTTTCATGGCCGTGGCCTTAGAAAGGATCGCCTACCGGCCCCTCAGGGGGGCGAGCCGGCTTTCCCTTCTCCTCTCTGCCCTAGGGATGTCGATCTTTTTTTCAAACGGAATGATGCTCTGCCAGGGCGTGTATGACAAGGCATATCCCCATTTCTTCGTATCAGGAGGGTTTCACCTCGGAGGGGTGGTGATTACCCAGATGCAGATTTTCATAATGGTGGGGTCCATTCTCCTGATGGTTGCCTTGAACCTTTTCGTCAACAGGACCCGCCTAGGAAAGGCAATGCGCTCCACGGCCCAGGACAGGGTAATGAGTGCCATCCTGGGTATCAATGCCGATAAGACCATCGTGACTACCTTCGTCATCGGGGCATCCCTTGCGGCCGCTGCCGGGGTGATGGTGGGACTCTATTATGGTTCCGTCCGGTTCGACATGGGCTTCATCCCTGGCATCAAGGCCTTTGCAGCGGCCGTCCTCGGGGGTATTGGAAATTTGACGGGTGCAATGCTCGGGGGAATGATCATCGGGATGGTGGAGATTTTCGCTGCAGGATACCTGGCAAGCGAATACAAAGATGTGTTCGCCTTCGTCATCCTCATCCTTGTCCTGTATTTCCGGCCGACAGGCATCATGGGTATGCAGGTGGATGATACGAGAGTCTGATATGTTGGCCAAGAAGTCCTTAAAATTGGTGATGTTTCTTGTGTGGGCCTTCATCCTGCTCTTCCCCATGCTGGCTGTCAAAGATGGCCAATTCGTTTGGGAAAGGCTTTTGAAGGTCATGGCCGTGCTGACGGCAAGCGGCCTCCTGGTCCTGGCTTACACTTCCATACCGAAGCGGACCTTGAAACCGGGATTCACCGGGAAGGGCCTACCCTTTCGGATCCCTCCAAAGGGGATCATCGCCGCGGGGATCGTTTTTGCCCTTGTTTTTCCCTGGCTCACCAGCAACTATGCCCGTGACGTGGCCATTAATGTCCTTATTTACATATCTCTGGGACTTGGGCTCAATATCGTGGTCGGGCTGGCGGGTCTACTTGACCTGGGGTATATCGCATTTTACGCGGTAGGGGCTTATACTTACGCTCTCCTCAACACCCACTTCGGGGTTCCCTTTTGGATCGCTCTGCCGATCGGTTGCATCATCAGCGCCCTGGCCGGGACTATTATCGGTTATCCAACCCTCAAGATGCGGGGTGACTACCTTGCCATCGTGACCCTGGGATTCGGGGAGATTATCCGTATCGTGCTCAATAACTGGGACAAAGTGACCCGGGGACCCAACGGCATACTGGGAATCAAGGCCCCGGGTGTTTTTTACCCGACCATCGGAGAAGGTGGGATTCATTTCGCCCATTTCTATATGAAGAATCTCTTTTGGCTCTATTATCTCATCTTGGTCATTGCAGTCATCGTCATGGTTTCCGTATACCGCTTGAATACATCGCGTATCGGAAGGGCCTGGATGGCCGTGCGCGAGGACGAGACTGCCGCTGAGCTTACTGGAATCCATACCACCCGCATGAAACTCTGGGCTTACATTCTGGGAAGCATCTTTGCGGGATTCGCCGGAGCGTTTTTCGCCGCCAAGGTGAGATACGTCAATCCCAGCAGCTTCGTTTTCCTGGAATCGGCCTTGGTCCTTTGTATTGTTGTCCTTGGAGGGATGGGCTCCATCCCTGGGATCCTCCTGGGGGCGGCGGCCATCATCGTTCTCCCCGAGGTTTTTAGAGATCTTGAATTATACAGAATGGCCGCATTCGGCGGCGCCATGACACTTATGATGGTTTTTCGGCCCGAGGGACTAATCCCGGCCAAACCCAGGAAACCGGATGATGAGGGGGAGGGAAAAGTTTCCCTCAGCGAGGAGGGTGCTCGTGCTCACGGTTGAGGAGGTCCATACCTATTATGACCACATCCACGCCCTGAAGGGTATCAGCCTCCATATCGAGGAGAAGGAGATCGTCTGTCTGATCGGCTCCAACGGAGCGGGAAAGTCCACTACCCTGATGACCATCAACGGGGTGATTCATCCCAGTCAAGGTCGCATCCGGTTTCTCGATCTGGATATCACGACCGTTCCCCCGGACAAGATCGCGGGGCTGGGCATCAGCCAGGTGCCGGAAGGGCGCAGGATCCTACCGCGCCTCACCGTGGTGGAGAACCTGGAGATGGGGGCCTTTCTTCGCAAGGACAAACAGGGGATTAAGCGAACCATGCAGGAAGTCTTCGACCTCTTTCCCGCCCTGGCGTCGCGAAAAAGACAACAAGGAGGAACTTTGTCCGGTGGAGAACAACAGATGCTGGCCATCGGTAGGGCCCTCATGGCTCAGCCGAAACTGCTCCTGCTGGACGAACCTTCCCTGGGACTCGCCCCTATCATAGTGGACAAGATCTTCGAAATCATCCAACAGATCAATAAGGTGGGAACCACTATCTTCCTGGTGGAGCAAAACGCCAATCTCGCCCTGAATATCTCCAGGCGTGCCTATGTCATGGAAACAGGCCTGATCACCCTGGAAGGCCCAGCCGCCGAATTGTCAAAGAACGAGGAAGTGCGAAAGGCCTACCTGGGAGAATAGTGGGACGATCATGCCTGGAGACCTTTGAAAAACGCTCCCTTTTGTCCAAGGGTCAAGGAAGACGAAAATTTTAACCACAGGAATACATTGAAGTATTTCGAGGATTAAAATTTGAGTCTGACGCAGAGATTGGGCAAAAGGGAGCGTTTTTCAGTCTGCCCTATTCTGATTTCGCAGGACCCAATCCCGGGGGCGCCATGATTCGGTCACTGAGCGTCAAAGGTCTGTCGAAAAGGTCCTTCAACCCATCCCTTTTCTTCCCCTTTTCCGGATTTCTCTCTATCTTGGTTTCCTTCCCCATGGAGCTGGGGTGCCGTCCGTGATCCCGGAATGACGTGGTCTTTACAATGCCTCCAAGGTAATTGCCTTCGGAGCAGGGATCCTCCTTGGGCCAAGATGGAAAAACCCAGTGCAGGAAAGAAGATCACCGCTTTAGAGGATTCGTATATTTTTCTTTATGGTCCCCGGGACTGGGTGGCATTCGATTTGCAGAACGGTAAGATGACGATGGGTCTCGAAAGAGGCCTTATGAAGTTTTTGTCATGTAACCCATGTGAAACAGTGGGGAAAAGACCCGGGTCACATTCCCAGGTCCAACCCCGATCAATCAATAGAAAGATCCTGGAAAGGAGGTTCCTGGAATGACAGAACAGGCTCAAGTGTTGGAGAGAGAGGAGGGCTTGAGTTCGGCCTTGGCTGACAAAGAGGGGAAATATCTCACTTTTACCCTGGATGAAGAGGCGTACGGCATCGGCATCCTTAAGATCAAGGAAATCATCGGTATGATGCCGACGACCCCTGTTCCCCAGACCCCAGAGTTTATAAAGGGAGTAATCAACCTCAGGGGGAAGGTGATCCCGGTCATTGATCTCAGACTCAGATTCGGTCTGGAACCGGTCGAGTACACCGAGAGAACCTGTATCATCGTCGTGGAGACCACAGGGGACTCCGGTGACGTGATGATCGGGATTGTGGTGGATTCCGTATCGGAGGTCCTGAACATCAAGAATGAGGATATCGAGGAGACTCCCAATTTCGGCACCAAATTAAATACGGAATACATTCTCGGCATGGCCAAGATGGAAGGGGGAGTCAAAATCCTCCTGGATATCGACCGGGTGGTTAAAGTGGATGAAATCAGCCAGGCTTTTAATTGAAAGACTTAGTGTGTCTTTCCCCCCTTCTTTCTCCCTATGGCGAAGGAGTGGAACATATTGAACTGATTGAGCAAAAAGGGAGCCTTAATGAACTGCTGGGAATTCAAGAAGTGCGGCCGTGAAAAGGGAGGATCAAAAGCGAATGAACTGGGTGTATGCCCGGCATATCCAGATCATGGAACCCATTGTGCTTGGATTGCCGGGACCCTTTGTGGGGGAAAGGTACAGGGAAGTTTCGCCCAAAAGGTGTCTTCCTGCATGAAATGCGATTTTTACCTCAGTCCCCACTATGATAAGACCTACAAGGGATGAAGGCGTTTCCAGACGCCTTCCGTTTGATTCCGTACAATTTTCCATCGAATCGAGGGCCGGGAATCGTTTAATATGCCGGATCAAACCCGAGGCCCAATAAAATTATCCCGGATGCCGCGTCGGGTCCGTCCATGGCCTCCTGGGGTGGCTCTTCATATCCATTTACCCTTCTGAAACACTTCTTTGCTTACCCTGCTAACGATCAGGCAGGAAAAAGGTGTGTCCGGGGCTGGCATCAATAGTGAACTAACCGCCCTTCAACCGGCCTCATAAGCCTTTCCATCCTTCCCAGACGTGTATTATCCGGTGGTCGCCGAAATCTTTTCAAAGGCTGGGAATTATCTCACGCCCAACTCCACCCATTCGCAGGGTGGAGGTCCTGGTAAGTGCTCTTTTTCCTTGACAGAGCTTGGGGATTTTCCTTATGGTTACTTTGTAGCTAAATTGTATTTAAATTGTGGCGCAACCACTTCTACATTTCCTGGCTTACTGATTAATAATATCAATATGATAGTATGCACAGCCCTTTGGGGGATAGAATTAAATGCCCGAGGAGAAAAAAAGGGAGAACGAAAAAGACCAGCCTCACGAGAAGGACCGCAAGATGGTTCAAAGTAAGGTGAAGTTCGAGGTCTATGGTGAGGAAATGGTTGAAAAGGAAGTCAGGTTTAGTGGTAACAGCGGCCGAGTCTACCTTCCTCCCGACTGGGTGGGTTCCAGGGTCAAAATTATCCGTGTTGATTGATTGAATAAATGAGTAAGCCGGAAGGTCAATTAGTGGAAGGTCCGTTTGGAAGAGGTGTAATGGCTTGTAAAAATACACATTTTCCTTGACAGGTAGTTACAATGTAGTTATTTTGTGACTACATTTTGCCGGACGTTGTTATGTGTTATGGGGGTTTTTTTAATTCGTGTTCATCCATAAATAGGCAATTTTGTTCAAGGTCAAGGAAGGCGAAGATTTTAACCGCCCCGCTTGGGGGCCAAGCGGCAGAGGCACCATACATTGAAGTATTTCGAGGATTAAAATCTGAGCCTGACGATTCTTACAGAGATGCGCCTTCAGCAACTTGAGCAATCTCAAACCTTCACCCTGCGGGTTAAGGCCGTTAGGAGTCAAGCGCCTGAAACCCATGCTGAATGAACATGCCCCGGATTCAGGTAATCTAGAAGGGGGAAAAAATGAGGTATGCAGAGACAGGCTTTAACTTGGAAATTGATCTATCTCGAGGAAGCATTGAAAAGGTACAAACCGATCCTAGATTAACCGAGCTTCATCTGGGGGGGCTGGGTACTAATGCCAAAATATTATGGGACAGGGTCCCTCCTGAAGTTGATGCCTTTTCTCCTGATAATCTGTTGATCTTTAGTTCGGGCCTCCTGGGGGGAACTCCGGCCCCAGGGGCTAATCGCACCATTGTTTCAACCATCTCGCCCCAGACCCATTTGATGGCATATTCAATGATGGGGGGATTTTTTGCCCCGGAGTTGAAATATGCAGGGTATGACAAAGTTATCATCAGGGGGAAATCTCCCAGCCTGGTCTATTTGTGGATAAACAACGACAAAGTGGAAATACGTGATGCCAGTCATCTCCATGGTAAAGGCGCTCTCGAAACTTCAGAACTCATACGGCAGGAATTGAATGAACCAAAGGTCCAGGTGGCTGCAATTGGGTTGGCCGGTGAAAACAGGGTCTACTATGCTTCCATCGAACATGGCAGGTCCAGCGCCAGCAGAGGTGGACTTGGTGCCGTCATGGGGGCCAAGGGACTAAAGGCCATTGCCGTTAGAGGAACGAAAGATGTTAATCTTGCAAGGCCCGATGAATTCTTCGAACTGTGTAACGAGGTGCTGAAATATATTCAATACAGGGCTGAACATCCCGTAAAAGGTGTGCCGGCTATACTGAAAGGAATAGGGTCACCCCAGGAAATGGCAATCCATGACGAGAAGTGGCATACGACCAGTTTCAGTTGGGGAAACGCGCGGCAGAGAAGAAAGGGCTTCTGGACCAAAGAGGTGGAAGAGGAGTGGAGCAGGACCCAGGAAAACGCCGTTGAGCGACTGATAAGTTGCTATAACTGCCCCATGAAATGTGGGGCGGTTATTTCTTATCCCGCCCTCGGGGTCTCAAAGTACATGATGAAGTGTTACTCGAAGCTGACCTATGTAATGGGCGCAATGACGAACAGCCTGGATTTCGGCTTCAGGATCGCCGGTATGGCTCAGGAATATGGAGTGGACGGATACACAACGCCGCAAGTTATGGCCTTCGCCGTTGAACTTTATGAAAACGGTATTTTGACTGATGAGGATATGCCGGGATTTCCTTCCGGCAACGAGGAGCGATTTTTCTGGTTGCTTGATAAAATTGTCCGTCGGGAAGGGATAGGAGATGTACTGGCTGATGGGGTTTATTGGGCAGCCCGTAAGATCGGCAAAGGAGCAGAGGCATATGATCATAACACAATCAAGAAACATGAACAGATCCCTATCAAGCTGGGAATGCTGAATCCTATTTATTACATAATGTGGGCCACCGGTGAAAAAGCAAATATTACCCAAATTGAAGGACAGCTTCCCCAGGCACCGTTTCCCACCAAAGAGTTGCGGGAGGATTTTGTAAAGGATTGGATCCAAGTTCCAACCAGAAACGGGGAAAAGATCAAGCAGTTTGTCTTGGAGTGGGGTGATCCAGGCACCGAATTCCCGAATTATCCGTCCACTGACCTGATCTGTGAGCTGGTCGAGTGGCAGGAGACTATGCACTATATTGATGATGCGGTTGGACTTTGTGCAGGACTTTCATCCTTCCCCCTTAAACCCCCCTATCATATACATAACCTGCCACGGATTATTTCCAGCGGAACGGGATTCGATATGGACGAGGATGGGTTATGGGAATTAGTAAAAAGAAACCGCAATTTGATCAGAGCAGTCAATGTGAGACGAGGTCTGAGGAGAAAAGATGAGAAGCCTCCGGAGGACCACTGGAAGAAAAGATTCCCTGAGCTGGAATCCAAGTTACTTGACGAATATTATAAATTCAAGGGATGGAATAACGATGGTATTCCTACAAAAGAGACGTTGGACAAACTGGGCCTGGATTACGTGGCCGAAGACTTGATACAGAGGGGGATTTTGAAGGATAGTGATGAAGATGTTCCTTCCAAAGAAAAGTCCGCGTAATTAAAGAAGAAATATCGTGAAAAGGTGGTAACCGTTATGACTGAGAAAAAAAAGAAAATAGTCAAAACGATAATTGTTGATGTTGACAAATGCAACGGCTGCCGGGCATGTGAAGTAGCTTGTTCTGCGTTTCATGCTACACCTAAATACAGCAGAAATAACCCGGCCAGATCTCGGATTCGGGTAATTCATGAACCCCTTAAAAACATATACGTTCCTGTATATGCAGGTGAATACACTCCAGCCGAATGTGCCGGGAGGGACAAGTATGTGATCGACGGAAAGGAATACGATGAATGTGCCTTCTGCAGGGCTTCCTGCCCATCCAGGGACCTGTTCAAGGAGCCTGACTCAGGACTTCCCCTGAAATGCGATATGTGTGAATCTGATCCACCTTTGGAAGAGCCTTTGTGTGTTCAGTGGTGCTTGGCCGACGCCCTGACTTATGAAGAAAGGGAAGAAGAAGTAGAAGAAGAAGAGAAAGTGGAAGATATTGAGGTGGGACTGGAATCATTGGTTGACAAATATGGACTTGACAAGGTGCTGGATAGTATTGCACGTATGGCGATGTCAAAGAACGACTAAAACCTTAAGTCTAAAAACGAGGATTAAAAAACAGTGGAAACCGTAGCCCCTTACAAAGAAATTATAGATGTCATAAAAGAGAGCGGTGGGGAAGCATTTAAAAGATGCTTTCAATGCGGATTATGCGATACTGTTTGTCCTTGGAATAGAGTTACTACCTTTAGCATGCGAAAGATAGTCCGACAGGCCACGTTCGGTTTGACTGAGATAGAAAGTGAAGATATATGGCGCTGTACGACCTGCGGAAGGTGCCCTCAGCAATGCCCAAGGGACGTAAAACAGATAGAGTCCGTGGTATCCTTACGCAGGATTGCTACGGAATACGGGGTCTTTCCTACGCCGGTAAAGCCTATCCGCACCGCAAGCGCGAGCCTTGTTGCCGAAGGTAATCCCTTGAATGAAGAACGGGAAAAGAGAGCGGATTGGGCCAAAGAATTGTCTGTAAAGACGTTCACCGAGGGGATGGAAATTTTATATTTCCCCGGTTGCTACCTCAGCTATGATCCGAGATTAAAAAAGGTGGCCAGAGCGACAGCCGGTATTCTCAAGCAGGCAGGGGTCGATTTCGGAATACTGGGAACCAAAGAGAATTGCTGCGGAGAAAGCATCCGCAAGACGGGTGATGAGGAATTATTCAAACGCCTCGCCCGGGAGAACATCAAAAATTTTATTGATAATGGAGTAAAGAAAATAGTCGTTTCCTCTCCTCATTGCTACCATACCTTCAAAAACGAGTATCCTGAATTCCAGGTGAATTTTGAGGTGGTTCATATCTCTCAATATTTGTTTGAACTTATTGGCGACGGAAAACTCGAACTCAAAAAGGAGTATGAAAAGAAAGTCACCTACCATGACCCATGTTATCTTGGGCGACATAACGGAATATATGACGAGCCTCGGGAAATCTTAAACAAGATACCCGGTTTAGGGTTGTTGGAGATGTCCGACTCGCGGGTTGATAGCTTGTGTTGCGGTGGTGGGGGAGGCCGTATCTGGATGGAAACCAAAAAGGGTGAACGGTTCTCCGATATCAGGTTGGAACAGGCTATAGATGTTGGTGCTGAGGTGTTGGTTACTTCCTGCCCGTATTGCATCGCCAATTTCGAAGACAGCCGGTTAACCCTCGATGTCACCGAAAAAATAGAAGTTAAGGACATCACAGAGATAATACAGGAAGCTATTTAGTTTCCTTCCATAAATGGCCTTTTTGCGCAATCTTTCCGCCTTCATCACGACTGCGGTGTGACAAGGTGGGGTAATCCACGGGATTCTTTGTGGCGGCGATAAGTATACGCCTTCGCGTAATCCCTCGATTTTCTTGAACTTGCGCAAAAATTCTCATTTCTCGATTGGAAATCTGACCTGTGCCCTAAGTTTATTTGCGGTTGGGCACTGTCTGAAGTAAGTACTGATAACCCGGACGCTCGGGACATTACGGGCACAAAAAATCTTGTGGGGTTATAAAAAATGGAAAGAGAATTTTTGATAAAAGAAAAAATTCAACAACTTTCTAAAAGTCTTGGAGACAGCAATTTCGGAGACGTTATGGTTGTTGGTGGAGGAATCAGTGGCATTCAAGCCTCTCTTGATCTTGCCGCTGCGGGTTTTAAGGTTTACCTTGTTGAGAAATCACCTGCTATCGGGGGCCATATGGCCCAACTTGACAAGACCTTCCCCACCAACGACTGCTCTATGTGAATACTTTCGCCCAAACTGGTCGAGGTCGGCCGGCATCCTAACATAGAGGTTTTGACTTATACTGAAGTTGACGGTGTAGAAGGGGAAGCAGGAGACTTTAAGGTAACCCTTATCAAGAAGCCCAGATACATTATAGAAGACAAATGCACGGGCTGCACCACCTGTGTAGAATACTGCCCAGTGGAATACCCTGATCAATTTAATCAGGAGATATCGAAGAATAAGGCTGTTCATATATACTTTGCCCAAGCAATTCCTCTTGTCGCATATATTGATGAAAGCTGTATTTATCTTAAAGAGAAGAAATGTCGTATTTGTGAAAGCGTCTGCAAGAATGAAGCCATAGATTTTAATCAAAGACCGGAGAAGATGGAAATAAAGGTTGGGGCGGTAATTCTGTCTCCCGGCTTTGAGCCCTTTGATCCTAGAGTTAGAGATGAATATGGCTACGGAAAGATGCAGAACGTGGTAACCAGTATGGATTACGAGCGGCTGCTATGTGCCACCGGGCCATATGAAGGTGAGATACTGCGTGCTTCCGACAAGAAACATCCACGCAAAATCGCCTGGATTCAATGCATCGGTTCCAGACGGGTCACCCCTGGTGATAACAGCTATTGTTCAGCCGTATGTTGTACCTATACCCAGAAACAGGTGATTTTGACAAAGGATCACGACGCTGAGGCGGAGTGTACGATATTCCATAATGATATCCGTTCTTATGGCAAAGATTTTGAATTATACTATCAGAGAGCAGAACAACTTCCCGGCATTCGTTTCATAAGAAGCTACGCGTCAATCGTAAGAGAGATTCCCGAGAGCAAGAATGTTGTTGTAAGATATGCAACTCCCGATGATGGAGTAAAAGAGGAAGAATTCGATATGGTCGTGTTATCCGTCGGGTTGAATCCTCCTGCAGATTACGAGGATCTGGCGGATAAGTTCGGAATCGAGCTCAATTCCCATGGATTCTGTAATGCAGTTTCTTCCAATCCAATGGAGACAAACAGACCCGGGATCTTTGTAAGCGGCGCCTTCCAGGGGCCTACAGATATCCCGGAGTCGGTCTTTTCCGCGAGCGGAGCAGGATCCCAATGTGCTGAACTCCTTGACTACAGGCGCGGGAAGCTGACCAAGGAAAGAATATATCCGGAAGAAAGAGATGTTTCAAACGAGGAACCCAGGGTCGGAGTTTTTGTATGTCATTGTGGAGCAAATATTGGAAGTGTGGTAGATGTTCCTTCCGTGGTCGAATATGCCTTGACCCTGCCTAATGTAATCTACGCTCAGGAGCAGTTGTTTTCATGCGCTACCAACTCTGCAAAAGAAATAACGGACATGATCAAGGAAAAAGGGATCAATCGAGTGGTTATTGCTGCATGCAGCCCCAGGACCCTTGAACCGTTATTCTGGGATACTCTTCGGGAAGCGGGAATTAATCAGTATTTCCTGGAGATGGCTAATATTAGAGAGCATTGCTCCTGGGTCCACTCACGAGAAAAAGAAGACGCCACCCAAAAGTCGAAGGATATAGTCCGGATGTCGGTGGCCCGGGCTTGCCATCTGGAACCCTTACAGGAAATTGATCTGCCGGTAAACAAGACGGCGTTGGTGGTTGGTGGAGGAATAGCCGGCATGACTTGTGCCCTCTCCATAGCCAATCAGGGACATGAGGTTTATCTGGTTGAAAAAGATTCTGACCTGGGGGGAACAGCGCGGAGGCTCCATTACACTTTAGAGGGGCTGGATGTCCAGGCCTATTTGGGTGACCTCGTGCGCAAAGTTTATCAACACCCTTTAATACATGTCTATACTGATGCCGTTATCACAGAGGCTACCGGTTATGTCGGGAATTTCGTAACCAAAGTAAAGTCTGAAAGAGGGGTTACAGAGATAAAACATGGAGCAGCCGTTATCGCGATCGGAGCCGATGAATATAAACCCACCGAATACCTTTATGGAGAAGATGAAAGGGTAATGACCCACCTTGAGTTGGAGGAGCTGATAGCCAAAGGAGACGAAAGGCTTATCAACTCCAACAGCCTGGTCATGATCCAATGCGTAGGCTGCAGACAAGAGGACAGAAATTACTGTGCCCGGGTATGTTGCAGCCATGCTATAAAGAATGCCCTGAAACTGAAAGAAATAAACCCCGAGATGGATATTTACATTCTCTTTCGGGATATGAGAACCTATGGATTCAGGGAGGATTATTACCGAGAAGCGTCCAATAAGGATGTAAAGTTCATCTGCTATGAGCCGGATGATAAACCTCAGGTGGAAGCTGTTGAAGAAGAGGGTCGGCCTGTTTTAAGGGTTACCGTGACCGACTCCATCTTGGGTCAGAAGCTTGCATTAGACGCTGATTTCCTTTCTTTGGCTGCTGCCGTTATTCCACCTGCAGAAAACAAGGAAATATCCCAATTGTTCAAGGTCTCTTTGGGACCGGATGACTTTTTCAAAGAGGCGCATGTCAAATTAAGACCTGTTGAGTTCAGTACAGATGGTGTCTATCTTTGCGGAATGGCCCACTACCCCAAACACATACCGGAAGTGATCAACCAGGCCTTTGGAGCTGCAGGTAGGACTTTAACTCTCCTCTCAAACGATATAATCACTGTCTCAGGTTCAGTTTGCGAGGTGGACGAGAAGAAGTGTATGGGATGTGGGGCATGTATTTCAGCATGTACGTATGGCGCCATAGAGTTCCGTGAGACACGACAGGGCAAAAAGGCTGTAGTTAATCCTGTTATTTGTAAAGGAGACGGTCTTTGTAATGCAAAGTGTCCGACAGGAGCCATTTCACTAAAGCACTTTACCGATGAAGAGATAGTAAGCCAAATCGATGCCGCGGCTTCGGAGGAAGAGATCATACAACAAATCGATGCAGCGGTTGGAGATGTCTAAGGATCCACGGAAGAATTAAGCGGGAATTACTTATACGGGAGGAAGAAGGAATGAGTGACGGACTTCAATTTAAGCCGAATATATTAGGTTTTGTCTGTCATTGGTGAGCATACGGCGCTGCTGACCTGGCTGGAGTTTCCAGACTGCAATATACGACTGACATCAAACTCATTCGTGTCATGTGTTCAGGTCGAGTCGACCTGGAATATGTACTTAGATCTTTCTTGAATGGCATGGATGGAGTTTTTATTGGTGGTTGTCGTCTTAATGAGTGCAATTATATTACTCATGGAAATTACCATGCACTGAACATGGTGCATCTGTGCAAAAAAATTATGGAATACATAGGCCTGAACCCGGAAAGATTAAGGATAGAATTTATGACTTCCGGGGAAGGAATCCTTTTTGCTGAACTTATGAATGATTTCGCCAAGAAGGTGAGGGAAATAGGACCTCTAGGCAAAAGCGAAGGAATAGAAGAAAATGAATTGAAAAGCAGATTGGAGAATGTAAAAAAGCTGGTTCCTTACATTAAACTGATAAAAAAAGAGAAGATGGCGCTACGCCTTGATAATATAGAAGAATATAATGAACTTTATACCAGTGAAGAAATAGACAAGCTGTTTAGTGAAGTAGTCTCTTACTATATTGATCCTGAAAAGTGCCAGGCCTGCATGATATGCCGGAGGAGATGCCCCGCAGAGGCGATCATTGGCGGCAAAAAACAGATACATGTCATTGACCAGGATAAATGCATAAAATGTGGAACCTGCTTTGAAGCTTGTCCCCCCCGCTTTGGTGCAATTAAAAAAATTATAGGAGAGCCAGTTCCGCCTCCTATTCCTGAAGAACAAAGGGCTATTGCCAGAACGGGCTAAATAGTGCCCATTCATAAATGGCCCTTTTGCTCAATCTTCCGCCTTCGCTATGGCTACGGTGTGACAAGTTGCGTCAGGCTCAGATTTTAATCCTCGAAATACTTCAATGTATGGTGCCTCTGCCGCGTGGCATCCCAAGCGGGGCGGTTAAAATCTTCGCCTTCCTTGACCTTGAACAAAATTGCCTGCTTTATGGATGGGCACTAAATAAAGAAATCCTTTTGTAGCCTGACAAAAAAGACTTCTAAACTTTGGGGCCGCGGGAAATTAGAAGCTCATTCGGAGTATGTGAGGTAACCGTTTAGAATCAAAGGCAAATTCATCATCAAAGAAAAACATCATATTATCTCTTTTGATGATGCCTCTTTTCTGAGCGTGAAAATGCCTGTAATCTCCGTGGTTGAAAGAGGGCGCACATTTACGGAAATAACCTTGCGGAACAGAAACTGCGCGATGCATAGACGCTGCCTTCGTTGTCCGGGAAGGGTCCTCTGATCAGCTGAATACGGCCCCAAAACCATTGATTTTGATATTCAGGATGAAAGCTCAAGCCCATTTCAAGTTATTTTCCTGAAAAACCTATTAATCCCAATCCTGTCTCACTCCTCCCTGGCTTCATGAATGACCATGATTCTGTGCCTGAAAAATTCCTTTCAAATCAAGAAGTTATCGTAAGGCAACTTGATAACAAAGAACTGGTTGAATATAATTTATATTTCAAGCAGATGCTTCACGATGCCTTTCTTTCCGGCTGAAAGGCGAATATTCAAAAAATGACGAATAGCAATGTATTACAGGAAGTTGAGCTGATCCGGATGAACGGAGGTTGTGAGCGAACCACCGAACATATCATCCGTGAGACCGCCCAGACATTTCGCATTAACGGCGAGCCATATGTCACAGCCATGATGCTGGCCGGAATGGAAAAGGAGTTCGCGGTGGGGCATCTCTATGCCCAAGGGATAATCTCAGGGATGTCCGATATTGTGTCAATCACCGTGACCGGGACGACGTTAGAGGTAATGCTGGCCTATACCAAGAAACCCGGCGAAGAGCCTGGCCCGGTTGACTCCGACCTCGTCGTCGACTGCAACACAGTGTTCACCTGCGTCAAGGCTATCTTGAAATCTGATATCTTTGCCGAGACCGAGGCGGTACATTCCGCCGGGCTGTTCATGGAAGGAACAGAAACCGTTTCCATCGTGGAAGACCTGGGCCGTCACCATGCCCTTGATAAAGTCATCGGTGCGGCGCTCTTACAGGGTAAGGATTTAACCAGGGCGTTAGTCACCTCTACCGGACGCTTACCGGCCGAGATGATCTCCAAGTGCCGCAACGCCGGCATCCCCATCATAGCCACCAAGGGGGTGCCGACTACCAAGGCCGTGGAGCTGGCAAAGCGGAGCGGGATCACAATTGCAGGTCTGGTGCGAAGTACGACAATGTTCGTCTATTCGCACCCGGAGCGGATAAGATGAATTTGGAAGCCAAATCCATGATACTTCCGGGCCGGCAGCTCCGGGAGAGAAAGTTCACGGACGTTGAAATCCCAGTTGTCATAGAGCGGGAGCTGCGCATCATTTTCAATGGCAAACACCTCGTCACTGCATCTTTGATGCCGGGGATGGAACAGGAATTTGTGACCGGTTACCTCTTCAGTCAGGGTTTTATTAAGACGACTAAGGATATTTCATCTCTTGTGGTCGAAGGTGCCTCCGCCAGTGTGACCCTGTCTGAAACGGCAGTCCCTGCGCTCACGGAGACCAGCTATCGTATCGTTTCAGGGGGCGGTCGCACGGCTTATACCGATGGAAGCCTGCCTGAAATCAGGTCCGATCTAACTGTGCAAAAGGATGCCGTGTTCCGGGCTATGAACCATTTGTTCGATATTGCCACGGTCTATAAGGAGACGAAGGGCGTTCACTCCGCCGGGATATTCACACCGACTGCCGAACCCGTTTGCATTGTTGAAGAGATCGGGCGGCATAACTGCCTGGATAAGGCCATCGGTTACGCACTTCTCCGCAACATCGATTGCAGCCGCCACTTTATTGCTTCTACGGGCCGCATGGCCTCGGAGATGGTGGCCAAGCTATGCAGGGCGGGGTTTCCGGTGGTGGCCACCAAAACGGCCGTGACGGATAAGGGATTAGAGACAGCTCAGGCCAGTGGAATGACGCTCATCGGCTTCGTCCGGGACAGGGGCACGAGAATTAACACGGACATGGAGGTGAGGGTAATCGAAGAGCCGGTGATGAAAATCTATACGGGTGGTGAACGGATAACCTGTTAATGTCCCATTCCGGGAAAGGGATATAAACCGCCGCGGAGGGAAAGCCGTGAAACTGAGCCTTAAGAAACTTACCGGCCGCCATGCCGCCGGACCCAGAGGACCACTTCTTCTCATTATTATGGACGGTGTTGGTTTGGGGCCTGATGATGATACGAATGCCGTGTATTTGGCAAAAACCCCCACCCTGGACAGGCTTCTTAGCTCCCCACTCTTTGCCAGGCTCCAGGCCCATGGGACTGCTGTGGGACTCCCCACGGACAAAGACATGGGAAACAGCGAAGTAGGCCACAACGCCCTTGGAGCGGGAAGGGTCTTTGACCAGGGCGCAAGGCTGGTCAACAAGGCCATCAAGTCCGGGAAGATTTTTAAGACGGAGCTCTGGAAAAGCATAGAGCAACGGGTTTTGAATGGGGGGACCTTGCACTTCATCGGGCTGCTTTCAGATGGAAATGTCCATTCCCATATAGATCAGCTCTTTTCCATGTTGGATCATTGCGCGGAGCAAGGGTTGGGGCGGGTCCGGGTCCATGCCTTGCTTGACGGGAGAGACGTGGGAGAGCGCTCGGCCCTGGATTACGTTGTTCCCACCCAGGAAAAACTGAAGGCCCTTTCCGAGGCAAAGAGCCTGGACTATCGAATCGCGTCCGGGGGAGGCCGCATGAAGGTGACCATGGACCGTTACAACGCGGACTGGAACATCGTCAAGCGGGGGTGGGAGGCCCACGTGCTAGGGAAGGGGAGACCCTTCCGATCGGCCGAGGAGGCCGTAAGGACCTATTATGCGGAAGATCCCGAGATTACGGATCAATACATGGATCCCTTTGTGGTCGTGGACGAGAAAGGCCGTCCCGTCGGTCCCATTCGGGACGGGGATGTTGTAATCTTTTTCAATTTCCGGGGAGACCGGGCCATTGAGATCTCCCGGGCCTTCACTGAAAAGGATTTCAAAGAATTCGATCGTGGCCCGCTCCCAGATATTCTTTATGCAGGGATGATGGAATACGATGGCGATACCCATATCCCTCCCAATTACCTGGTCATGCCGCCAGTCATTGACCGTACAGTGAGCGAATACCTTTGCGCCGCCGGAGTGACGAGTTTCGCTATCTCAGAGACCCAGAAATTCGGCCACGTAACCTATTTCTGGAACGGAAACCGTTCTGGATACATAGATCCATCCCTTGAGACCTATATTGAAATTCCCTCTGACAAGATCGAGTTCGACAAGGCCCCCAAGATGAAGGCCCTTGAGATCAAGGACAAGACAATAGACCTGTTGAGGTCAGGGAAATACCGTTTTGGGCGCCTGAATTTTGCCAACGGGGACATGGTTGGACATACAGGAGTGATGGAAGCAGCCATTGAGGCCGTGGAGACGGTGGATCGTTGCGTGGGTGAATTGCTGACTGTAATCGAGGAGTTGGAGGGCATCGCGGTGGTCACCGCAGATCATGGGAACGCAGACGAGATGTTATCGGTGGACAAGAATGGAGAAAGACACATCCGCACGGCTCATTCCCTGAATCCCGTCCCCTTTGCCATTTTTGATCCTCGATATGAGGGAAATTATGGCATGGCTCCCATTCAAAGACCCGGACTTTCCAACGTGGCCGCCACCCTCTTGAATCTTCTGGGGTACGAAAAGGTGCCGGACTACGATCCTTCCTTGATCCGATTTTCCGATTGATAGCACGATGGTTTTTTCTTGGAATTTTTCCTTGACAAAGGAGTTTTTGTTTGGTTATTATTCTGACCGACCAGTCGGTCAGAATAGAAAACAAAAAATAATGTCCCGAATCTATTCCAGATGCCCATGGATCAATGATAACCAAATAAAGCTGAAGGGCTTGATATTTCGAGAATTCAAGAGGCCAAGTTATGGAACATATTCATCGAATCCTTTTCCCGACGAAAACTTGAAATAGAGAATTTCCTTGAAGGCGAAGGATTCTCTTCTGACAAGGATGTCTCGCAATGAATTTCAGACTGACCGGTCGGTTTTGTGGGGAAAATATATGGGACTCCGAGATCAATCAAGATTGGATAAAAAAAATCGAATTCTGGAGGCAGCAGCCCGGGTGTTTGCCCGCAGGGGATATTCAGGCGCGGTGATGGCCGATATCGCCGAAGAGGCGGGTATCGGGAAGGGTACCCTCTATGAATACTTCGACAGCAAGGAGGAACTCTTTTTCGGGGTCTTCGGGTGGTTCATGGGGATGATGCTGGAACTCAGCCGGGTTGAAACTTCGGTGTTGGGGGCATCGGCGAGCGAAAAGATCCTGGCCATAATGGAGTCTCTCATCCGGATAACCGGTGAAGAGATGAATGAAATGATGACCCTGTTCATGGAATTCTGGGCGGCCTCCGGGGCATCCAGGATGCAGGAAAGGTTCAAGCAGGCGTTCAGGGAGACCTACACCGGATTTCGAAAGATCTTTGCCGCCCTGATTCGGGAAGGCATGGAGAGGGGGGAATTCAGGAGCGATGCGGATCCGGAGTCTCTTGCAGCGGTTCTGGTGGGAAGCTGGGACGGGTTGTTTCTCCAGGCCTGGTTCGAGCCCTCCTTTGACGTGGAAAAGGTGCTCAAGGACTTTCTGGAGACTCTTTTTAAGGGCCTGATGCAAAAACCGAAGCAAACGATGGAACCGGAGGAGGGGTAGGCATGAATAAAAGAGGATGGTTGATTTCTGTGTATCGGTTCTTCTGGCCGGGCCTTTTGCTTATTCTGGTGATACTACCCGGAAAAGAGGTCTCGGGTTCCGAGGCATTGACTCCCAAAGAGATCCTGGACCGGGTGGACGATCTTTTCCGGGGGAGATCCAGCCACGGTAACATGACTATGGTTATCAAGACCGCCCATTGGCAACGCACCCTTTCCCTAGAGTTCTGGAGTGAGGGAAAGGAAAAATCGCTCATACGGATCCTTGCACCAAAAAAGGAAAAGGGGACGGCCACCCTCCGGGTGGACAATGACATCTGGAATTATCTCCCCAAGGTCAACCGGGTGATCAAGCTCCCGTCTTCCATGATGTCCGCCTCCTGGATGGGATCCCATTTCACGAACGATGACTTGGTGAAAGAGAGCCGTATGGCCGAAGATTATACCTTTAAGGTCACCTTCAACGGAAAGAGGAACGGGCGGGACATAGTGGAGATCACCTGCCACCCTAAGCCCGAAGCAGCCGTCGTGTGGGGAAAGGTTGTTATTACGGTTCGGAAGGAGGATTATTTGCCCCTTTTTTCACGTTACTATGACGAAGACTTGAACCTAGCCAGGACCATGTATTTTTCGGATATCGGACCTCTGGGAGACAGAATCCTGCCGCGCCGGATGAGTGTGGTTCCAGAGGACAAGCCCGGTGAAAAGACGGAAGTAATCTATGAAAAGATGAGTTTCAACCTGGTACTCCCCCGGGACACCTTCTCCATCCGGACCCTGATGAGGAGATAGGGGGTTTCCCCATGAACCATATCCTCTGTATCGCTTGGCGGAACCTGTGGCGAAACCCCAGGCGCACCCTGATCACTGTCGTGGCAATCGGCCTTAACGTGGCCGTGCTCATCGCGAGCTATGGCCTCATGGAGGGCATACTGGAGCATTTTCTCTCCAGCGCCACCAACATCGTGGTCGGGGAGGTTCAGATCCATTCTCCCAAGTTCTTGGTGGACCGATCTGTGTACAGGGATCTGGAAGCACCGGATGACATCCTTTCCCGATTAAAGAGATGGAATCTCCCGGCCGTTGCCCGCAGTTACGGGTTCGGGCTGGTGGCTCATGGGACCAAATCCGCAGGAGCGCTTTTCTGGGGGGTGGACCCGGTTGCGGAAAGGAGTGTGTTCGATCTTGCAGGAAACGTGCTGGAAGGCTCTTTCCTCTCCCCTGTGCCCCAGGGTGGGATAGTCCTTGGAAAGAAGCTGGCCAGGACCCTGAACGTCTCGGTGGGTGACGAGATCATCGTAGTGGTCCAGGCCGCCGACGGCTCCCTCGGGAATGAGCTCTACCATGTCCGGGGCATATTGAAGAACGTAGGGGACAGGATAGACCGGGAAGCAGCGATCCTTCACCGGGAGGATTTCAAGACCCTTTTCGTCTCAGGGGGGAGGATTCACGAGATTGCCGTCAACACCCGGGGAAAGGTCCCCCTGGAAAGGTTGAAAGAAATGGCCGCACGGGCCGCTCCCGGGGCGGAGATCAAGACCTGGCGCGACCTCCTTCCATCCCTCTCAGATATGATGAACTTTTTTGATGCCTCCATGTGGCTTATGGGAATGATTTTTTTTATCGCCGCCGCCCTGGGGGTGATGAACACCATGCTCATGTCCACCTTTGAACGGATAAGGGAATTCGGCATCCTCAAGGCCCTGGGGGCCACTCCCTGGCGGATCCTCCTGGACGTGGCCGCGGAGGCATGGGTGCTTGGTTTGATATCGACCCTTGCAGGGATCCTGATTGGGCTGCCATTGACATATTACCTCCAGGTAGCCGGGCTCGACTTGAGCATGTTCGCCTCAGGGGATGTCTCGGTGGCTGGTGTGGCCCTTGATCCAATCTGGCGGGCGGCCCTCGCCCCCAAGACCGTAGCTGTTCCTGTGGTGGTCATGTGGGTGGTATGCCTGTTGGCTTCCCTATACCCCGCGGCCATTGCGGCGCGTCTCGACCCGGTGAAGGCTATGGTGCGGACCTGAGAGGTCATGAAAAAGGGTGCTGCCCGGATTCAAGGGGTTGTCGCGGGAGGAATCCCCTGAAAGAACGGCCGGCGGGTCCCTTGTATCCTGGAAGGCTTAGAAAAAAAGGATCTTTGATTCGGAAATTACGAATCGGGTCCAGGAAAGGGAGAGAGTCTTGGTCATTCGACTGGCTTGGAGAAATATTTGGCGAAATCGCAGAAGAACGATTATCACCTTGTTCTCCATCGGCATGGGATTGACATTCAGCCTCTTTTTCATCGCCCTTGGCGAAGGCGTCTACGACCAGATGATCGATCAGATCGTGCGAATGCAGGCCGGTCATATCACTCTGCAACATCCGAAATACCGGGATGCCCCGTCCGTGGATCAATGGATAGAGATTCCACAAGAATTGCGCCGCGAGATCGAAAGATGGCCAGAGGTGGAGAGCACCAAGATGCTCGTCCTGGGACAGGGAATCGCCAAAACAGGATCCGGCAATGTGGCGGCAGCCATCATGGGGGTAGAGCCCGGTGTGGAGCGTCAAAGTTCTCCCCTGGCAAAGAACCTGGTGGAGGGGGCCTATCTCCAGGAAAAAGATAAGTCTCTGGTTGTGCTGGGTTTGGAGATGGCCGAACGGTTGCATCTGGGTTTAGGCAAAAAACTGGTGATTTCCACCAACGACGTCAACGGGATGCTCGTGGACCAGCTCTGCCGTGTGAAGGGGATTTACAGGACGGGCTCTGATGAGATGGATGCGTACGTGATCCAGGTGCCTATCACCTTTGCCCGTCGCCTTTTCAACATGCCTGAAAAGGGCGCGACCGAGATGGGTGTGATCCTGAAAAATCCCGGGTTTCAGGAAGCCGTGCTGAAAAAGATCCAGGCCAGAACCCGGGACCTGGGGGTCTCCGTGCTCACATGGCAGGAAGTCCTGCCCCAGGTCGCCTCTTACATCAGAATGGACAAGGGTTCCAACTGGGTTTTACAGGGAATCCTGATTTTTCTCATCCTCTTCACCATTTTCAACACCATGTTGATGTCTGTTCTGGAGCGCAAAAGAGAATTCGCGATGCTCCTGGCCCTGGGCACGGCACCGGGTAAGCTCAGACTTCAAGTTTTCATGGAATCCGTGCTCCTTGGCTTTATCGGAAGTTGCGGGGGAATGTTGATGGGCAGCCTTGCCGTCTACCTCGGCCATCGATATGGAATCAATATGAGCGCCATCATGGGGGATTCCGTGAACATATCCGGTTTCGCCGTCTCCACCAAGATGCACACCAAATTCTCTTATGGGATCATCCTGGGTACCACGGCGGTTGTCTTTGGAGCCACGGTGCTCCTCAGCCTCCTTCCCATGAGGCATGCAACGAAATTGTCCATCGTGGAGAACATAAAGTAGGGATAACACTTCGGTGTTTAGAGACAGCGTCTGTCCATAAATGGCTTTGGAAGAAAAACAACAAGGGGAATCAATGAATGAAATCGTCACCATTCGGGGGCTTCTCAAGGATTACGGGGAAGGAGGGGGGGTCACCCATGCTCTGCGCGGGATCGATCTGGATCTTGCCCGGGGTGAGTTCACGGCCATGGCAGGACCTTCCGGTTCAGGCAAAAGTACGCTTTTGAACATCATCGGGGGATTGGACCGGCCGACATCCGGCTCGGTGAGAGTGGCGGGAGAAGATCTCAGTAAACTCACCCGTTCTGATTTGAGCCGCTTGCGAAGGGACCGGATCGGATTCGTTTTCCAGTCCTACAACCTGATTCCGGTTCTCAACGTGATGGAAAACGCTGAGTACGTTTTGCTTCTTCAGGGCATGAGGCTTCGGGAACGGAGGGAAAGGGTTCGCCGGGTGTTGAAAGAAGTGGGCTTGGAAGGTCTTGAAAACCGCTTTCCCCGGGAGCTTTCAGGGGGGCAGCAACAGCGGGTTGCCATCGCGCGGGCCGTGGCCCCTGAGCCGCCTCTGATCCTGGCCGATGAGCCCACCGCCAATGTGGATTCCAAGACGGCCGCCGCCCTTCTGGATCTCATGAGGCGGCTTAACGAGGAAAAGGGCATTACCTTCCTTTTTTCCACCCATGACCCTGCGGTCATGAAAAGGGCGAGGCGTTTGATCCTGCTGAAGGACGGAAGGATCGACGGAAGCAGGGAGAACAAAGAAGAAGAGGGCTCGGAGGCCGGATAGACTCCCTGATGAAACATCCCCTCCCGGCCCTGAGTTGCCCGGGCCTTTTCGGTCACCAAAGGAGAATCCTAAGTAAAAGGATCTCATCAAAATTTTGAAACGCTCAGTTTAGGAGAATGTCATGTGGGAACTACTGTCCCGGATTTACCTGATCAATGGGACTCTCCTGATCGACCATGAAATCGATTCCGCCTACTGGCGGGAGTGGAACCTTTTCCGGCTTCCAGGTGGAATCGGGGCCTTTGTCTTGATCCACCTTCCCGTGCTTTTCTTGATACTCTGGGGAATTATTCTCCTTGAGAGGCGGTCCGTCTGGGGAATCATCCTTTCAATTATCTTGGGGCTGTCTGGCATTTTCGCCTTTGCCGCCCACGCATACTTCATAAAGAGGGGACATCCGGAGTTCAGGTCCAAAACCAGCATTTCCCTGCTCCTGGCTATCTTACTTGTATCTCTACTTCAAGTGGGTACAGGACTTCGTGCCTTCTTAGGGATCCTTTGAGATGAGCGTTTCGTTTCGCGGGAGGTTTAGAGGAAATTGGTTGTTGTGCGGGTTTCTTGTGATGGCCTGCGTATTTACCTGTTCCCGTCCTTCCCGGGCGATTACAGGGAACAGTGATGAGGGATTCGGACTTGACGGCAGCCTAAGGATCATCGGCGCCTTGTTCAGGAATCGTGATGGATCCTCCGGTCCTGGAGCGGAAAAATACGATGAATACATGCAGGCCGTGCTGCGACTCGCAGCAGCCGGCCGGCCCCGCGAAGACCTGTTTTACGAGATCCACTTGGTCCAGTCCCTGACTTATTTCTCGGGAGGGAAAGGCCAGGGCGGAAACATCGATCTCACCGGCGGTAATACCCGATACCGGGCCCTGGATGAAGCCTCCAAATGGTGGACGAGGAAAGATGCCGAGACGTTGCTTTGGTTGGATCGATTTAACTTGAAAATGGCCTTTCCGGTAATGGACGTAACTATCGGCAGGCAGGCGGTCACCTTCGGCAAGGCCCATTTCTGGAATCCCCTGGATGTCTACCTGCCTTTCGCTCCGGCCCAGTTCGACCGGGACTACAAGGCCGGAGTGGATGCCCTGAGACTGGATTTCCCCCTGGGGGACTTTTCAGGGATCACCCTTGTGGGGGTCCTGGGAAGGGAGATAGATAGCTCGGGGCATTATGCGCACGAAGAGCGGAGATTCCACGCGGACTGGTACGGTTCATCCCTGCTGGCACGTTTTTTCACGAACCTGGGAGGCTGGGACCTTGCCTTCCAGGGGGGAAAGATATACGGCGGGTACCAGGTGGGTGGTGCATTCACCGGGGAAATCAAGGGCGTGGAGGTGCGGGGAGAAGCGGCTTATTTCCGTGGGAGCGAGAGCCCGGCCCTGAACTATCCACTTAAGGGCGATCTTTTCGAAGATAGACTTACGGCCGTAATCGGCCTCGGGAAGCGTTTTCCAAACAGCTTGGTCCTTGATGCGGAGTACCTTTTTAATGGAGGAGGGGAATCCAACCTTTCCAGATCAGCGGTTGCCCGCTTCCGGCAAGGGGCCATCCCTCACCTGGGAAGACACCTGGCAGGCTTCATGGCCTCTTACGAGTTCACGCCCCTTTTAGTGGGGCAGTTCTCATTGATCTATTCCTTCTCGGATCATTCTTGCCAGTTTCAACCCAACCTTACACTCTCTCTTTCCGACGATTCGGACCTGATCATGGGAGCGAGTGTGAATGTCGGAAAGGTTCCGGAAGTGTCGGATTTGGGGGTGTCTGAACCAAGGAGCGAATTCGGATCCTACCCCCACATGGTTTTTATGGAGTTGAAGGTCTATTTCTAAATATGCCGGGCTCCCGGAGAAAATCCCGAGCCCCTGGCGAGTACTTCAATTCGATACCAGGCTCCAGGGGCCGATGGCGCCTTTTC
>JAFDEE010000054.1 GCA_019310525.1 Deltaproteobacteria bacterium
CCGATTTGGTTGTTGAGGCTCAAGGCCTGTTGTCGCCCCGCTCCCCGGCCCGATCCGGGATCCTGATCCGGCCGTCCTCCATGACCTCCAGGTCGAACCACCATTTGTTCTCCAATTTAGGCTCTCCGTATCCCAGAAGATCATCTCCCCACACGGCGAACCTTCTCGTTGGAGGGATATTCCTCATGGACCATTGGACAAACCGGTGAAAGGGAGTGAAGGGCTTGTTCCATGGGCATACGTTGATACATACCCCGCAACTGGATCCTGTTTTGTTACCGACCCGCTGCTTGGTGCACCTCTCCGAGTCATTAGCCCATTTTTCATATCCGTTGTGGATCTCCTTTGCGTCAGCCCCGAAGGGAATCGAGCCCGAGGGGCAATACTTGGCGCATTTCCCGCACTTAGAACAGAAGTCCTGGAGGCCGAAATCAATGGGCTTGTCCACGGCAAGGGGCATGTCGGTAGTAACGACCGCCGCCTTGAAACGCGTTCCGAGGAAGGGGTTGAGCACGATATCTCCCACGCGGCACATCTCCCCAAGACCGGCCCAGAGGAGAATGGGGGGAACCACCACCTGGTAATTGCGGGCATGATGGGCCCTGGCGGGATAGCCCAGCCTCCGGATGTATTCGGCCAGAATACATGCGATAAACCCTGAGGTGGAATAGGAGATAAAACTCATGGAGGCGCTGATCCAGTCGTTCCCAACGGCCGCCTCTGCGGTCCTCCAGTCCTGATCGATCAAGATGGCTATCGCATATTTGTGTTCAAGCACCACCTCTTCCCCGGATGGGAAAGAATGACTGTAGACGGCATAGGGCGGCAGTTCACAGATTCCTACCAGATCGGCCCGCAGAAAATAGGCGGTCTGCTTGATATGGCGTGCCAGGATCTTCGGATCATCCGGGAGGGGGGCCTTGTGTTCGGATGCAATTCCATCCACGATGTCTTTGAGGTGTCCCGACATCCAGGCCAGGGCCCCCGAGAGGGGATACTTTCCGACAAAACGCTCCACCTCCTTTTGGAAGTGCGGGCCGAAATCCCCCCTGCGGCACCGGTTGAAGCCGCTATCCCGCTCATCCACCCTGCGGATCTCCTCTTCGCGAATCTCAGTGGTGGGTCGGTCAACCCTTTTCAGGACCTCCACGGGGTAGGGGTCCAATTTGTTCCCATTGAAGGCCCGTTGATAGGTCGTCACGATCGTCATCCGTGAAATTCCCTCCTCCCTTAGGGGTCTTCGTCGGGTCTTCCCGACCAGGCCCCCTTTCTTTGATTCACACCACCTGGATTTCTTTTATTCAATTTGAATGCCAAAACATTCGACGGTGTTATCCAGGTGACCTTCAGTAACCTGTTTTACCCGACCCATGAAAAGAATTTCTTTCCCAAGGGGAGTAAAGATCCAGAATCATCCCGGAATGACCGGGGATTCTCCATTCCTTCTTCCTCCATGGCAAGGAGTCTGGAAACAATAGTGAAACCTTGAGCCCTCCCCCGGGCCCTATTTCGGAAATCCGGTACCCCAAACATATCTTCGCTATGCTTCATCAATATTTTGACATTTGCAAAATATTGGTGAAGCGAAACGACATTTTGTCGCCAATCTCTGGATATAAATGACCAGAAAAAAAACAGGAGACCCTATAAGGATCCCCTGTTTTTTTTACTCCACGACCTGGCCTTTTTTAAAAGGTCTTACACCGCTCCCGGGATCTCTCCAGAGACCCGCAACGTTACCGGTTCACTAGAGATCAGGACTCCGGGCTACCTATCTGAATCCTGCTGTTCGGATGATCCGGGATTGGTCACAAAGACGATCTCGTCTCCTCTGGCGTCCACGGTCACATGGTCGCCCTCCCGGATGCTCCCTTCCAGGATTTTCATGGCCAGCTTGTCCTGAATGAGACGCTGGATGCTCCTTTTGAGGGGTCGGGCACCATATACAGGGTCAAAACCCACCTTTGCGAGCAAGGTCCTGGCCTCGTCCGTGAGTTCCAGGGTAATCTTGGACTCCGCCAACCGCCCGGCCAGGTATCCGATCTGGATATCCACGATCTTTTTGATCTCTTCTATCCCCAGGGGGTTGAAGAGTATGATTTCATCGATACGGTTCAGGAACTCCGGCCGGAAGGTATTCCTGAGGGCCTCCATGACCCGCTTTTCCATTTCCTTGTCATCCCTCCCCGCCATCTCCTGGATCCATTGGCTCCCGACATTCGATGTCATGATCAGGACCGTGTTCTTGAAATCCACCGTACGGCCCTTTCCGTCGGTCATCCGGCCGTCATCCAGGATCTGGAGAAGGATATTGAAAACGTCGGGATGTGCCTTCTCGATCTCGTCAAAGAGGATCACGGAATAGGGATGACGCCTGACGGCCTCCGTGAGGTATCCCCCCTCGTCGTAGCCGACGTAACCCGGAGGCGCCCCGATGAGTCGGGCCACGGAATGCCGTTCCATGTATTCGGACATGTCGATCCGCACCATGTACTGCTCGTCGTCGAAAAGGAATTCCGCAAGGGCACGGGCCAGCTCAGTCTTGCCCACGCCCGTGGGTCCCATAAAGATGAAAGAGCCGATGGGTCGGTTCGGGTCCTGGAGCCCTGAACGCGCCCGGCGAACCGCGTTCGCCACCGCCTCGATCCCTTTCCGCTGCCCGACGACTCGCTTCTCCAGGCGTTCTTCCATCTTGATCAGTTTTTCCCGTTCTCCCTCCATGAGCCTGGAGACGGGGATATTGGTCCACTTGGCCACCACCTCAGCGATATCCTCGCTGTCCACCTCTTCCTTGAGCATTTTCCGGTCGGCCTGAAGCTCCGCAAGGCGCTTGTTTTCCTCCTCGAGGCGCTTCTCAAGCTCGATGAGTTTACCGTACTTCAATTCAGCCGCCCTTGAGAGGTCTCCCTCCCTTTCCGCCAGTTGGGCCTCGGTTCGCGTGGTTTCAAGCTGCTCCTTTATTTCCCGGATCTTTCCAATCGCCTCCTTCTCCTTTTTCCAGTGGGCGATCATCTCCTCCACCTCACTTTTGAGGGCCGCGAGTTCCTGGTCGAGCTTCTCCAGCCGATCCTTGGAGGCCTGATCCTTCTCCTTTTTCAGGGCCTCCCGCTCGATCTCCAACTGGGTGATCTTCCGCTGAACATCGTCGATTTCAGCCGGCATGCTGTCGATCTCGATCCTGAGCCGGGAAGTGGCCTCGTCGATGAGGTCGATGGCCTTGTCAGGGAGGAACCGGTCGGTGATATACCGGTGAGACAGGGTGGCGGCCGCAACCAGGGCCGAATCCTTGATGCGCACCCCGTGATGAACCTCGTACTTCTCCTTCAAGCCCCGCAGGATGGAGATGGTATCCTCCACTGTGGGTTCTTCGACCATGACCGGCTGAAACCTACGCTCCAGGGCCGCATCCTTCTCGATGTACTTCCTGTATTCCTTGATCGTGGTGGCACCCACGCACCTCAATTCTCCCCGGGCCAAGGCGGGCTTAAGCATATTGGAGGCATCCACCGCTCCCTCAGCTGCTCCTGCACCCACCAGGGTATGCATCTCGTCGATGAACAGGATGATTTCCCCTTGGGCGTCCACGACCTCCTTGAGGACCGCCTTGAGCCGGTCCTCGAATTCTCCCCGGTACTTGGCCCCTGCAACGAGCGCCCCAATATCCAGGGCGACCACCCGCTTGTCTTTCAGGGTTTCCGGAACATCACCCTGGACGATCCTCTGGGCCAATCCCTCCACGATGGCTGTCTTGCCCACTCCGGGTTCACCGATGAGTACGGGGTTGTTCTTGGTCCTGCGGGAGAGGACCTGGATGATCCGCCGAATCTCGTCGTCCCTCCCGATCACGGGATCCAGATCCCCTTTCCTGGCAATGGCCGTCAGATCCCGGCTGAAGCGTTCAAGGGCCTGGTACTTGTCTTCAGGGTTCGGGTCAGTGACCCGCTGACCGCCCCGGATATCCACCAGTACCTTCAGGATGCTGTCCCGGGTGATCCCGGCGGCGGCGAGGATCCCGGCGACCTCTCCTTCCTTGTCCTCCGTAGCCGCCAGCAGGATGTGTTCCAGGCTCACGTATTCGTCCTTCATGTTCTCGGCCTCTTCAAAGGCCCGGTCCAAGAGCGCCTTGGTCCTCGGAGAAATGTAGACCTGCCCGTAGCCTGAGCCGGAGACCCTGGGCATTTTTTCCAAAGCGCCGTCTAATTCACGGATGATCCGCTCCTGGCTGGCGCCTATCTTTCCCACAAGGGGCGGTATCACCCCTTCCTTTTGATCCATGGTCTCCCGGAGCAGGTGCTCCGGCTCAATCTGTTGGTGCCCCATCTTCTCAGCGAGTTGCTGGGCCCCCTGGATCACTTCTTGTGTTTTCAAAGTAAATCGATCAAACCGCATGTTTCATTTCCTCCTCGGTCCAACCGAAGGTGAATAGATCATGAAATCAAAACTCCTATACCCACATCCTACCAGTAAGGCTGTCCTTATCCGCCTTTTCGGTTGGAACGCATTTTCTCTAATTATAAGGTAATATTACTCAAATTAAGAGCAACCAATAAAATGTCAACAGATATTTTATGTTTTTTCTAACATTCCGATACCTGATCCATGAAAGAATCTTCGTGGCATCCCTTTCAAAGGGATATCCTGGAGTCAAGTTAAGTCCGTCTATGAGGCCTTTCAAGGGTTCCGGCCCCCTCCACCCACGGCCCAATCATTCTATTCGTCCAAGTCCTGGTTCCGGGTAATGGCCGATACCTTTTTCTCCAGGAGTTTCACCTCTTCCACGATGATTCCCAGGTAGGTTTTCCGGGGATCATCGTCCGGCGTCCTCTCATAGAGGCGCCTTGAAAATCCTCCCACGACGGTCAGAGAATTTCTGAGCTCGTGTGCGACCCGGTTCGCCATCCGACCCTGAGAGGCCTGTTTTTCAGCCTCAATCAACTGCCGGGTGCGTTCCTCCAATTTTTTGGTCCTTTCCCGCACCTTTTCTTCAAGGGCTTGGGTGGAAGCGTAAGTCTCGCCGTAGACTCTTGAAATTCGGATAGCAATACCTGCCTGGTTGGCGATTGTGGAAATGACGTCATTGAAACGGGGATGGAAATAATTCTTCTTTTTCGAATAGGTGCCCAGGACCCCGATTGTGCTCCCTTCAACGATGATCGGGGTCACGGCAAAGGAACCCACTTCACCGCCCTCTGCGAGCCGGACGGCAAGATCCCTGTCTATCTTTTCCGTATCGTTTACGATGATGATCCTGCCGGTAAGAAAACACTCCCCCGAAGGAGTTGAAAGGGAGGGCTTTTGGTTCGATTCCCTCAAACCGGCCTTATCCAGGCCCCTCTGGCTTTTGATCTTCAGGATCCCGTCTTCCGAAAGGAGGAGGATGGCGCAGGCGTCTAGCCTGAACTCCTTCATCAGAAGGGAAACGATGGCGTCCAGGACCTGATCCAGGTGAAGAAGAGAAGAGACGAAACTCGATATCTCGAAGAGAATACGCAATTTCTGCTCGTCCTCTCTCAAGCGTCTGGAGATACGAGCGCCCGACTTCTCGATAGATCCCTCCCCGTTTTTCTCTCTCTTCCTCTTCCGCTCCAGACCCCCTTGCTCGATAGCAGCCAACAGGGCCAGGGTACGTTGCTTCGTCTCCCTGGCGAAATACCGGGCCAGGGTACGGGAGATCCACAGTATGAAAAGACCGTCCAACCCAAGGAAAAAATAGAAAAGGAGGGGTTTTCGGACTTCAAGGAAAGAAAAACGGACCAACAGCAAGAAAGGAGATACGGCCAAAAAAAGGATAAAGAGGTGGGACAAAAGGAGTTTGGTGCGTTGGGTCATGCGGGCCCCCGCTCAGCAAACGGCTTCAAGTTCCATGAAGCAACCATTGGGGTATGTCGACCCCTTAATTAGGCTACCGGAAGCGGGGAATGAATTCAAGGGCGCAAAACTGGGGAAGACATTCTTTCATTGGACCCAACAGGGCCCTGTGCGGCATTCGTGGGCCAGCGGTTTGGGAATCAAGTCGGTTGATTTTTCATGCTTCTTGAGATAAATATAACCTGAAGATTTCCTGGGGATTTCCGTGGTTCCGAGGCGAGGCACATTCCCCATGCTTTCCTCCTCCCCCTTGCGGTCAAGATTCGGCCGGATTAAAATGGATCAAATTCTCTTCAGCCTGGGCCGAAGGCCCCGCCTGTTATTGGCCCTAATCCTTCTTGGGCTTCCCTTTTTCCCCTCCTCCGCTCAAGGGGAATACTCCCTCCTCAGCAGGCTCATCATCGATTATAATATCCGCGCATTGAGCAGCAGCCTCACGGAGGGTTCTTACCATGGGGAGGAGGGAATCCTCCGGATCCTGCCGGAAGCGGCTCGTTCCCTTGGAATGAAGGTTCTTATAAACGAAGATTACAAAGCGGCCAAGAGCCAATTAAAAAGGGCCCAAACGGCCCTGGAACGAGCCAAGAAACACATGTCCTCGAACCGGAACGAGCTTGCACCGGGCTACCATACCAGGCGAATCCTCGAAGAATTCCTGAGGTACCGGGAATCAATTGAATCCGCCAGGGCCCGGTTTTTATCTTACAGGCAAAAGCTGAATCCCGGGGTGGACGATAGGCTCAACAGGGAAATAGCCGCCAAGGCCATGGAAAAGCTTTTCCAAAGGTGTCTGAAGGAGACAGGTTATTCATTGAGAGACGCCCTGGGCCGTTTTTTCAACTTTTGCCTGGAGCCCGGTGACAAACAGGCCACCCTGACCACAGAAAACATATCTTTTGTCAACGAGATCTTCCGTAGGTACGTGGCGACGGCTCCACCGGAGTTATTGGCAGGCCTTGACCTGGACAGGGATCTGGATCACGCTGATCCGATCAAGCCCCGGCCATGGAAAAGGCTCCTCAAACGTGAAAGATTCGCCTTCGCCTCTGAGCTGGAATCGGCCTTTGAAAAATTCAAGGACAGGGAGCACCCGGTCGATCCCTTGCTATTTTTGGCCCTCATGCGAAGGGAATCCAGGTTTGATCCCCGGGCCGTATCATCGGTGGGGGCGGTTGGACTCACACAAATCATGCACCAAACGGCACGGCGGCTCGGGATGAAAAGCCTTTTCGTCCCTCCGTACCTCGATAAGGCCCTGGACCTTCACAGGAAGGCCCGGAGGCAACGGCAACAGGCCATGGAAGCCCTTTTTATGATCCACACAGGGGATGATCTTCGCCACGCAAGGGAGGCGAGGAATCTCATGCAACGTTCCCTGGAACTTGAAAAGAAAAAGGATCGGCTCTTCAAGAAATACCGGCATGAACTCCTGGACGGCAAAAAGGACGACCGTCTGGTGCCCTCCAGGGCCATCGAATTCGGCCTCATGTATTTCAGCCGGCTGTTGAGGGCCCAGGAAGGGGATATCAGCCTCGCCCTGGCCTCTTACAACGCAGGTCCCCACCGGGTCAAGAAATACGGTGGAATCCCACCTTTCGCTGAAACGGTTCATTTCCGCAATCAAGTCCTTCGATATTACCGGGAATATCTTCAAAAAATGAAAGGCCTGATGTAAACAAGGAAAAGAGAAGGGAAAGAGACCGTTTTGACTTGATTTCGGAAAGGATCCTTGTATACTGCCCGGAATTTTTCCACCCCCTTTCAGAAAGGCCTCCTCCCGGGCAGGAGGCCGCAAAAACGGGCTTTAAAGTGGAAAAACTCCAAACATTCTCAATCACCTCTGATCATGTACGACCTGCTTCCCGGGAAGAAACGGGGCGGTCAGTGTTTCCATTTCCAGATTTTTCAAGGAGGTTCAGATGACGGGTCAAATCCTATCCGAATCGCGTTTTGAAGACCTTGATCTTCTTAAAAGGGGAAAGGTAAGAGATGTCTATGAGGTGGACGGCCGCCTGTTGATCGTCGCCAGTGACCGGATCTCCGCCTTCGACGTGGTCATGGAAGACCCCATTCCCGATAAGGGCAAGATCCTTACCCAGCTCTCCCTGTTTTGGTTCGACTATCTCGGGGACATCGTGGAAAACCATGTCGTTTCCACCAATCCGGAGGAATACCCCCCTCCCTGCAGGAAATACGCCCGGGAACTCGAGGGCCGAAGCATGCTGGTCCAAAGGGCGGAACCTCTTCCAGTTGAATGTATTGTCAGGGGATACCTGTCCGGATCCGGGTGGAAAGAGTACCAGGCCAAGGGGAGTATCTGCGGAATTCCACTGCCCCCAGGACTCCGCGAATCGGAGGAACTTCCTGAACCCATCTTTACCCCTTCCACCAAAGCGGAGAAGGGGATTCATGACGAAAACATCTCCTTCGAAGAGGTTGAAGCCCTCCTGGGAAAAGAGGATGCCGAGAAAATCCGGGAACTCAGTCTGGCCCTCTACCGGGCCGGAAGGGATTTTGCAGCCCAACGGGGTATCATCATCGCCGATACAAAGTTCGAGTTCGGGAGAAAGGACGGGCGCATCATTCTCATCGACGAGGTCCTGACCCCTGACTCCTCCCGCTTCTGGCCCATGGACACCTATAGCCCCGGCGCTTCCCAGCAGAGTTTTGACAAGCAATTCGTGAGGGACTATCTGGAGGGCCTTGATTGGCCCAAGACCCCTCCTCCGCCCAGACTTCCTCCCCGTATTATCGAAAAGACCCGGGAGAAATACCTGGAGGCGCTGAAAAGGCTCACGGGCCATGGACTGCTCTAGCAGAGGCCGTTTAAAAACTACTGAGCTTGCTGATGCTCGGGTTGAAATGAGGCTCAAAATGCTCATTTACCAGATGGTGTCCATCCATAAATGAGAAAATTTGTGCAAGGTCAAGCCTCCGGCCCGTAAGGCCTACGCCCCGGAGGGGAAAAAGGGCCTTTCCGGTGTCGCCCCGGGATCCCATCCGAAAAAGGGCCGAAGGAGCCCTTCTTCCAAACCGATGAGCCAAAGAGGCTTCCATCGCTCCTCCTATCCTCACAAATACAGGGAAAACGGCTCAAAAACCTGCGCCTCTCCGCCTTGACAAAGGCAGGGCCGATGCTTAAGGTATGTCATAACTGTTTGGTGTGTATCATCCTGAAATCACTTCAATTCGAGTTCAGTCCACCATAGACGGGTTATTCCGAGGCCGAGATATGACCGAAAAGAAAGAAGACAAGGACATCAAGATTACCATCAATCATGATGTCTCCCGGCAACAGTCGGAAAGGGAGGAACAGGAGCCGGAGAAAAAACCGCCTGAGGAGATGTCCAAGGAAGAGTTGATCGAGAGGTTGAAGGGCCTTGAGGAGGAGAAATCCAGGATCTTCGACCTCTATCTCCGGGCACAGGCGGAAATGGAGAACCTCAAGAAGAGGACCAAAAAAGAAAAAGAGGACTGGCGAAAGTATGCCAACGAGTCCCTCATCAAGGAGATCCTGCCGGTCATGGACAATCTCGAAAAGGCGGTCTCCCACTCCGGCGATGAAAATTCCATGGACGCTTTGAAACAGGGGGTTGAACTGACCCTGAAGGGGCTCAAGGATTGCCTGAAAAAATTCGGATTGGAAGAAGTGAAGGCCGAAGGGGAGCCCTTTGATCCATGTTACCACGAAGCGGTCTCGGAGGGAGAGGACGACACCGTCAAACCCGGCACTGTGATCCATCAACTCCAGAAAGGATACATCCTCAATGAACGCCTGATCCGTCCCGCCATGGTGGTTGTAAGCAAGGGTGGGGGAGACGACACACCCGACCAGGAGGATGCATCAAATAAGATATGTGAAAATAAATAAGTGCGGCACTTTTCAAGGAGGTAAAAATGGGGAAAATAATCGGTATCGATCTTGGGACGACCAATTCGTGCGTGGCGGTGATGGAAGGGGGAGATCCCGTGGTAATAGCCAATTCGGAGGGAAGCCGAACGACACCCTCTATCGTGGCCTTCAATGAAAAGGGGGAGAGGCTCGTAGGGCAGATCGCCAAACGTCAGGCTATTACCAACCCTGAAAACACGATATTCGGTGTCAAACGGCTCATCGGGCGCAAATTCGACTCGAGCGAGGTCCAAAATGACATCAAGGTGCTCCCCTACAAGATCACCAAGGCGGCCAATGGGGACGCACAGGTGGAGGTGAGAGGCAAGGCATACAGTCCTGCTGAGATCTCTTCCATCATTCTTCAAAAGATGAAGCAGACCGCCGAGGACTACCTTGGTGAGAAGGTGACGGAGGCCGTCATTACGGTCCCCGCATATTTCAACGACAGCCAGAGGCAGGCCACAAAGGATGCGGGCCGGATTGCAGGTCTCAATGTATTGCGTATCATCAACGAGCCCACTGCGGCTTCCCTCGCCTACGGCCTGGACAAAAAAGGGGACAAAAAAATCGCCGTGTTCGACCTGGGCGGAGGGACCTTCGATATTTCCATCCTGGAGATCGGTGAAGGCGTCTTTGAAGTAAAGTCCACCAACGGTGACACCCACTTGGGAGGTGAAGACTTCGACCTGAGGATCGTCGACTACCTAGCCGACGAGTTCATGAAGGACCAGGGGATCGATCTCAGGAAGGACAAGATGGCACTCCAGAGGCTGAAGGAGGCTGCTGAAAAGGCCAAGATGGAGTTGTCCGGGGCCCAGGAGACGGATATCAACCTTCCATTCATCACGGCGGATGCCAGCGGACCCAAGCACCTGAACATCAAATTGAGCCGGGCCAAGCTGGAGGCCCTGGTGGACGATCTCATCGAAAAGGTGGTGGGTCCATGTAACATCGCCCTCAAGGATTCCGGACTCTCAGCAGGGGAGATCGACGAGGTGATCCTGGTGGGCGGAATGACCCGGATGCCTAAGGTCCAGCAGAAAGTCAAGGAGATCTTTGGGAAAGAGCCCAGCAAGGGTGTCAACCCTGACGAAGTGGTGGCCATCGGCGCCGCTATCCAGGGTGGTGTACTCAAAGGAGAGGTCAAGGACGTTCTGCTCTTGGACGTCACACCCCTGTCCCTTGGAATCGAAACCCTGGGAGGGGTGTTCACCAAATTGATCGAGAAAAACACCACCATTCCCACCAAGAAAAGCCAGATCTTCTCCACGGCCGCTGACAACCAGCCGGCTGTAGAGATCCATGTTCTTCAAGGGGAGCGGGAGATGGCCGCTGACAACAAGACCCTCGGTCGCTTTCAACTCGTGGGCATTCCACCGGCTCCCCGCGGTGTGCCGCAGATCGAGGTTACCTTCGATATCGACGCGAACGGTATCGTGAACGTCTCGGCCAAGGACATGGGAACCGGGAAGGAGCAGTCCATCAAGATCACGGCATCGAGCGGTCTGTCCGAGGAAGAAATCCAGCGACTCGTTAAAGACGCCGAGATGCATCAGGAGGAGGACCGCAAGAAAAGAGAACTGGTGGACGCCAGGAACATGGCTGATTCCTTGATCTATTCCACCGAGAAATCCATCAAGGAGGCGGGGGACAAGCTCGACGCCTCGGCCAAGGCGGAAATCGACCGGGCGATAGAAAACCTTCGCAAGGCCATGGAGACGGATAACACCGAGGAGATCAAGCGGCTCTCCGACGAGTTGACCCAGGCCTCCCACAAGCTCGCCGAGGCCATGTATGCCAAGGCGTCCCAGGAACAGGCAGGTCAACAGCAATCCGGGGGAACCGAGCCTTCCAAGGATGAAGATGTGGTCGACGCGGATTTCGAGGAAGTGAACAAGTGAGAACCGCTTTCATGCGATTCAAAGGGGCTGTCCCCGTCCTGTTAATCGGGGCGGCCCTTTTCCTATGGGGATGCGGGGGGCCCAAGGTGGCGGTGGAGCCTCTCCCCGTCAAAGAGGATCCCCGCATCCTTTTCTCAAGGGCAGAGGAAAGCTTCCATGAGGGGAGGTATGATCAGGCCCTTGAAGAATACCGACTTTATCTGGAAAAATACCCCGGCGCAGAGCAGGCGGGAACCGCCCTTTACCGGATGGCCCGGATCAATGACCAACTCAGCCGATATAAAACCGCCCTGCCCCTCTACCTCAGGCTGACCCGGGATTTTCCTGCCTTCTCAAGGCGACCCGACATCCAGTTCCGTGTAGCCGAGCTCTATTACCGTCTCGGGGATTATGACCGGTGTAAATCGACGGCCCTCGAATGGCTCGTTAAATACCGGGAAGATCCACTCCGAAAAAACGTCTTCCTGCTGCTGGCCGGTTGCGCCCAGGTCTTGGGGAATATTCCGGATACGGCCTTCTGGTGGATCAAGGCTGCCGGAGTTCCGGGGCTTTCCCCTGATGAAAAACAGAGCCTCGCTGAGAAGATCACCGGTCTTATCCGGGAGAGCACCCTGGAGGACCTCCAGAAAATGGCAGAGGGAGCCGAAGGGACCCCCTTTGCCCCCCACATCTACCACCGTCTCGCCGAACTCTTTCTCGAAAAGCGGGACCTCCAAAATGCCCGCAAAGCAGCCATGGCCCTTGTTCGTTCCACCCCCGAGCAATCATGGGTGTCACTCGGACGCCGGATCTTGGATCGTGTCGAAGCAGAATTGTCAGTGAAGCCGGGGGCCATAGGATGCCTCTTGCCCTTGAGCGGTCCCTTCGCCATTTACGGCCAGGAAGTGCTCAACGGCATACTGCTCGGGATGAACCTATTCAATGACTCGGGGGAGAATCAGGGAATCGAGCTGATCATCAAGGACACAGCCGGGAAGCCCGAAAGGGCCGCCTCCATGATCCAGGATCTTGCGGAAAGAGGGAAGGTCATAGCCGTCATCGGTCCCCTTGCAAGCAAACCCGCCCTGGCTGCCGCCGGAAAAGCCCAAGAATTGGGGGTGCCGCTTATAACCCTGACCCAGGCCGACGATATCACATCGCGAGGAGAGATGGTATTCCGAAACTTCCTCACCCCCAAAAAAGAGGTCCGGAGGATCGTGGACAAGGCCGTTTATGAACTGGGAATGACCCATTTCGGCATCTTATATCCCGAGACACCTTACGGACGGGTACTGATGAACCTTTTCTGGGACAGGGTGGAGGCCCTCGGTGGGAGCATCATGGCAGTTGAGTCCTATGATCCCAGGGAGACCGACTTCGCCGCCCAGATCAAAAAGATGGTGGGACTTTACTATCCCAGACCTGAATCCGTGAAACGAATGCTCAGGGAAAAAAAGGCGCTAGAGGGGAATGAAAAAAACATGGAAGAAGAGGATGGGGAGAAAAAGGAGGAGCCTGAGCCCATTGTAGATTTCGAGGCCGTCTTCATTCCCGACAACTATCAGCAGGTGGCCCTTATCGCCCCACAATTTCCCTTCAACAACGTATTCAATATCCGGTTCCTTGGTACCAGCCTCTGGCAATCTCCGGAACTCATTGATCAGGCGGGAGAATACATCCAGGGAGCACTCTTTCCAACCGGTTTCTTCCCCGGGGAAGATGACGAAAAGGTCGAAAAATTCGTAACACGTTACAAGACCGACTTCGAGGCCGAACCCGGCATCCTGGCGGCCACGGGGTACGATACCATCCGGATCGTAAAACAGGTGCTCCATGAGACCCCTATCCGGACCAGGGAAGATTTCAGGAAAGGTCTTCTCTCCTCAGAAGGGCTCGACGGCCTGACTGGGAAAATCGCCTTCGACCCCCAGGGTGAAGTCCTGAAGGAACCCCTCTTGTTAACGGTTTCAGGGAAACATTTCATCGTTGCCCCTTAGCCCATCCATAGGCTTTTGTCCGCCTATAACGACGGCTGTCCTTACGGGCGGGTGGGGAGTTACAATCTCTACGTCAATTCTTTTTCTCTCCGGATGATTCCTCCTTTTTTCTCCTCCTTTTTCCGGCGATTTTAGAGACGACAATTCCTACCTCATAGAGAAAAATGAGGGGGCCCGCCATCATGATCTGGGTCACCACGTCCGGGGGGGTCAGGATTGCGGCCATGACAAAGGTGAGCAGTATGGCATACTTTCGTTTCTGCTTCAGGAAATCGCTCGTCACCACACCCATCCTGGCCAAGAAGTAAATCACGACCGGCAGCTCAAAGATCAGGCCGAAGGCGAAAAGGAGCTTGATGGCGAAAGAAAAATAGAGCTTTACCGAGGGCATGGCCTGGATGTACTCGTTGGCGAACCCCATGAAAAACTTGAACCCGAAGGGGAATACCACGAAATACCCGAAAAGAGCTCCGCCGACAAACAGGATCGTGGAGAAGATCACAAAGGGAATGACGAGTTTCTTTTCCTTCTGATAGAGACCTGGGGCGACAAAAAGCCAGATCTGGTAAAAGATGTATGGAGCAGCCAGGAGAATGCCCGCCACAAAAGCAGTCTTGAGGTAGGTGAAAAACATCTCCGGAAGGCTGGTGAAAATCAGCTTGTCCCCCTCGGCCATGTTCTCTTTCAAGGGCAGGACGAGGATTTCAAAGAGCCTTTCTGAAAAAAAATAGCAGACAGCGAAACCTATCCCAGCGGCGATGGCCGAGGAGATGAGTCTCTTTCTCAATTCCTCCAGGTGACTGAGAAAGGGCTGCTTCTCATCAGGATCCATTCTTCTCCTTCTCCTCCTCGCCTTCTTCTTCGGGGGGAGCCTCCGAATCTACCATCGTACCGGGATCACTCCGCCCTTCCTCCCGGTCCGTCTCTTCCGGCGGTTTGCCGTCCCCATCATGGTCGGTCTCTTCCAGGTCCAGGGGTTTTTCCAGCCCGCTTACGGCGTCCGCCAGATCACCCTTGACCTCTTCAATATCCTCATCCAGGTTGAGGCTTTCCTTGATCTCCTGGGTTGCCTTGCGGAACTCAGCCATTCCTTTTCCTAATGCCCTTGCAAGATCGGGGAGTTTACTCGGCCCGATCACTACGAGGGCGATGACCATGATAATCAGCAATTCCGGAAATCCGATGCCGAACATCTCCACCTCCCGGGACCCGGGATCCCTGAGTTAATTACAGTTCAAGGAGCACGGCCGTCTCATCGCAGTCGGGAAACTTGGGACAATGAATGCAATCCGCCCAAATCTTTTGGGGCAACGAGGACTTGGGAACCTCCCTGAATCCAAGCTTCAGGAAGAACCGTGGCACGTAAGTCAGTGCGAAGACCCTCGGCAAACCGAGGCTTCGGGCCTCCTCGATACAGGTCTCCACAAGTCGCTTCCCGTATCCCCTGCCCTGTTGTCCCTTGGTGACGGCAAGGGAACGGATCTCCGCGAGATCCTCCCAGCAAATCCCCAGGGCGCAAGCCCCCAGGATCTCTTCTCTCTGCCCGTCTCCCTGGATCACGAAAAAATCCCTCATGTGATCATAGAGCTCACTGAGTGACCGGGGCAACAGGAGTCCTTGCTGGGCGTAATGGCCCAACAACCCGTGAATGGCCTTAACATCTCCTGTGACGGCCTTTCGTACCATCCTCTCCCACTCTCTCAATCCACACGCGAAACGAATCCCTTAAGCCCTTCCCTTTCCAGAAGCTTCCTGGCATAGCGCTCTGCTTCTTCCCGCGAATGGAAGGTGCCGCATCGAACCCGGAAATAGGTCTTTCCCTTTACGTACGTTTCGCGAAAATAGGCATCGTACCCCTTGGCAATCAGGCGGTCGATCATCTTTTTTGCCCCGAAACGATCCGAAAGGGAAGCCAACTGCACGGTATAGCGCACCCCGCTCCCTGTTCCGTGTCGGGGGGGCGATGGAGAGGGCTTCTGCGAATCCTTTCGGGATACAGTTGGAATTTCATGTTGTTTTTTGGTTCCGGTCCTGCTCTTCCCAGAATCCTTGGTTTCGGACCGTTCCCGCAGCTTCACCTCCTCCCTCATACCGGAAAGCTTTTCGTAGAAGGCCAGCTTGGGATCGGACTCCCTCAGATTCCGCCTGACTTTTTCGCTGTTGCGGTCCTTGCTGACCATCTCCTGGAGCCTGCTGACCTGGCCCTTCAGGTCCGTCAAGGCCGTCACCGCCCCCGGCAGGTATCCACGTCCAACGAAGATTCCCAGGGCAAAAATCCAGGCAAGGAGGAAAAAGAGGCCGAACACCCAGAGGAGCAAAGAAAAAGGGGTGAACTCCAGCCTCAAGGTCTTCTTAGGGCCCTTTCCGGGCTTGGATCCCTTTGCGGTCATGTTCCGCCGGTATTTCGTTTACATCCTCTCGGGTGCGTGAACGCCCAAGAGATTGAGTCCATTATATAACACGATTCGGACCGCCTCGGCCAGGAAAAGCCTTGCCCGGCTGAGGACTGGGTCCATAGGATTCACGATGCGGTTCTCAGGAGTGCGGGTCCCCAGGTTGAAGTACTTGTGAAAGGAGGCCGCGAGTTCCTTGAGATAATAGGTCAAACGGTGGGGTTCCAGGCTCCTGGAAATTTCCTCCAGAAGGGAGGGGAACTCTTCCAGGATTCGGATCAGTGCGAGTTCCTCCTCCAGCACAAGCCTCTCCAGGATATCGTCCGGATTGGAAGGAAGAGAAAGGCCCTCAACCGCCGCCTTCCTGAAAATACTCGATATCCTCGCGTGGGCGTACTGGATGTAGTAAACGGGGTTTTCACTGTCGGTCTTCTTGAAAAGGTCCACGTCGAAATCAATGGGAGAGTCGTGGTTCTTGGTGAGAAAGGCGAAACGTGCCGCATCCACCCCGACCTCGTCCATCACCTCCCGCAGGGAGACATAGCGTCCGGCCCGCTTGGACATCTTTATCTCCCTTCCCTCTTTCCAGAGCTTGACCAATTGAACCAGCAGGACCGAAAGCCAGTCCCGGTCGATCCCGTGGCTTACGAGGGCTGCTTTCATCCTCTGAACGTATCCATGGTGGTCGGCGCCCCAAATGTTCACGGCCCGGGTGAAACCCCGCCGGTACTTGTCCAGATGATAGGCAATGTCCGTTGCAAAATAGGTGTATTCGCCGTCCTGCTTCCGCACAACGCGGTCCTTGTCGTCCCCGAAAAGGGAAGTCTTGATCCAGAGGGCTCCGTCCTCCTCGTAAAGCTGACCATTGCGCTTCGCCGTTTCGAGTGTCTGCTCCAGGAGACCTGAGGCATAGAGTCGGCTTTCGCTGAACCACACGTCAAAGTGGATCCGAAAGTCGGCAAGATCCCGCCTGATCTCCGCAAGAATTTTCTCCTTGCCCCGGTCAGCACAAAGGGCCACCGCCTCCTCGCGGTCCATCACGGAAAGATCGACTTCAGCCGCGATCTCCCGTGCCAGATCCGAGACGTACTCACCATGGTATCCGTTCTCGGGGAAAGGATATTCCGGCTCGGCTTCCTGCCTCCACCGGCTGTAAATGGATTCCCCAAGGAGCTTCACCTGGTTGCCGGCATCATTGATGTAAAATTCACGGCCCACATCGAATCCGGTGAAATCGAGGATCCTGCAAAGAGTATCCCCAAGGGCCGCTCCCCTACCATGTCCCAGGTGTAAGGGACCGGTGGGATTGGCGCTCACGAATTCGATCATGATCTTCTCACCCTTACCCAGGTTGCTCCTGCCGTATTCTTTCCCCTGCTCAATGATCCGTGCCAGGACCTTGTACCACGCCCCCTTCTTTATCCAGAAATTCAGGAACCCGGGGCCCGCGATCTCCGTCCTCTCGACAAATCCGCCCCCTTCCGGGAGATGCTCCACCAGCACGGCTGCGATGTCCCTGGGCGCACGCCCCTGAGAAGAGGCGAGGGTCATGGGCAGGTTGGTCGCAAAATGCCCGTGGTCAGGCCGGTTCGGCACTTCGATCACGTAATCGGGAACGGGAGTTTCCTTCAGGCTTCCGTCCTGGAAGCATTTCTTGAGTGTTTCTTTCAACAATCGATCCAGAGTACTTTTCATTTCACGTATTCCTTCGGGTGGGATTGACCGATAGCGCAAAAGATCTCGTAAGAAATGGTATCCGCCCAGGCGGCCAATTGATCCCCCGTGATACAGTCTTCCCCCTGGCGTCCCAGAAATACCGCCTCCTCCCCCGGTCTTACGGGTTCAAGCCCCGTTACATCGACCATGAGGAGATTCATGCAAACCCTTCCGACAATGGGAGCCCTCCGGCCCCGGATCAGGACCTGCCCCCTGTTGGAAAGACGCCTTGGCAGGCCGTCGCTGTATCCCGCTGAAAGCACGGCGATCTTCCGTTCCCCTTTCGTCTGATAGGTCCTCCCGTAGCTGACAGAGGTCCCCTCCGGCAAGCGGCGCACCTGAAGGATACGGCCAGAAAGTGCCATCACGGGTCTAAGGGTTACTGGCCCCCGGAAATTGGGATCAGGCATGCCACCGTAGAGCATGATACCGGGCCGGACCATCTGGAAATAAGAATCGGGATGGGCCATGACCCCGGCGCTGTTGGCCAGGCTGTTGACCGGCAATTCCAGTCCCAGGGACCGCCCTCTCTGGATCACCTTCCGAAAGAGGGCGATCTGATCTTCGGTGAATTTCCTTGATGGTTCGTCTGCCGATGGAAAGTGGGATGTGAGGCCTTCAGGGATGAGAGAGGGATAGGCCCGGATCTTCTCCAGGAACGCAGCCGCCTCGCCGAGTGAAATACCGAGACGGCCCATGCCTGTATCTACCTTGACCTGGACGGAGATCCTCTTTCCCCGTATCTCGGCCTCCCTTGCTAGGGTTTCCGCCCTTTCCAGGTCGTAGACCACCGGCGTGAGATCGTTTTCCACCACCGCCGCAGCTTCCTCCCCGTTTTCGATGCCGGAAAGAATCACGATGGGGCACCGGATTCCTTTCTCACGCAGGTCCAGGGCCTCCCAGAGGAAGGCCACCCCCAGGCGGTCCACACTGTTGCTCTCCAATGCCCGGGAGACGGTGATCCTCCCGTGCCCGTATGCATCGGCCTTGACCACCCCCATGATCCGGGTTTCCGGACCGACCAACTCCCTGACCTGTTTCAGATTGTAAACAAGCGCGGAGAGATCGATCTTCACCCGATTGTATCGGCCTAACCATTCCATGCTTTGCTCCACCAATGATCGGCGTTCGAATATATATGATGTACCCCACCTTATCAACAGGATTCTTCCCCTTCCTGGAACCGTAAAAAAAAAGGGGGGAGACAGGCAGGGTGTTCAAGGGAGGTGGGGCAGCCCCGCACTGTTAAGAGTTCCACGGGGCTGATCCTGTGCTCCAGGGCACTATTGTCCAAAATAGGATTTGCCGCTCCAAGCAGAGGCTTCGGATTTTCTCCGGAGCGGGCGTATTTCGGCCCTGAATCAGGACAGATGAAGGGCCGAAATCCGCAGTGCC